>JAYVMH010000278.1:0-13173 GCA_043759015.1 Actinomycetota bacterium | reverse complement strand
GGGGTTGCGATGGGGATCTACCGAGAGCAAGTACTGCCCAGGGTGCTGAACCGGGTGTGCGGCACCAAACCGATACAGGCGATGCGGGCCAAGACGGTGGCGGGGCTGTCGGGCACGGTGGTCGAGATCGGGTTCGGGTCGGGGCTCAACATCCCGGTGTACCCGTCGGAGGTCACCAAGGTCTACGCGGTGGAGCCCGCATCGGTCTCCACCAAGCTGGCGCAGCAGCGGATCGCCGCGTCGCCGGTCCGCATCGAGCACGTCGGGCTCGACGGCCAGTCGATCCCGCTCGACGACGACAGCTGCGACCACGCGCTCTCCACGTTCACGCTGTGCACCATCCCCGACGTGAACCAGGCGCTCGCCGAGATCCTGCGCGTCGTGCGCCCTGGCGGACGGTTCCACTTCCTCGAGCACGGCCGCTCGCCCGACGCCAAGGTCGAGAAGTGGCAGCACCGACTCGAGCCGATGCAGAAGCGACTGTTCGACGGCTGCCACCTCACCCGCGACATCGCCGCGATCGTCGAGGCTGCCGGGTTCACCATCGAGAAGCTGGAGACCGGCTACGCGCCGGGGCCGAAGCCGTTCTCGTGGCACACCGACGGCGTGGCGATCGTCCCCTGATCACACGGCCCTGACCACACGGCCCCGACCACACGGCCCCGACCACACGGCCCTGATCAGACACCGAGGCTGCTCTTGGCGGCCTTCTCGAACCAGCGATGCGGCATCAGCCGCTTGGCGATCATGCCGGCGCGCTCGTCGAAGTTGCCCACCGACACCCGCCGTGGCGGTCGCTTCGCCGACAGCACCTTCGCCACCAGCTCGGCGACCTTGCGAGGGTCGGCGCCGCCCTCCTCGTCGCGGATCATCAACGCCACGGCCTTGGCCGCAGCAGCGGCGTAGGGGTCGCCAGGGCTCGTGATGTTGTCGCGGGCGGCAGTGAAACCGGTGCGGAAGTTGCCCGGCTGCACCAACGTCACATCGATGCCGAACGGCGCGACCTCGTAGGCGAACGCCTCCGCGTACCCCTCCATCGCGAACTTGCTGGCGCTGTAGAAGGCCTGGAACGGGATGCCGATCTCGCCACCGATCGAGCTCATCAACACCACTCGGCCGCCGCCGCTGGCACGCATCACCGGCAGCGCCGCCTGCACCACGCGCACCACACCCCAGAAGTTGGTCTCCAACTGCGCCTTCGCCCGATCGATCGGTGTGGTCTCCACCGCGCCCGCCAGACCCCATCCGGCACACGCCACCACCGCGTCGAGGCGGCCGTGCTCCGCCACCACCGCGGCGACACCATCGCGGACCGACGCATCGTCGTCGACATCCATCACCGCCGACGCGAAGCCGTGGCCGGTACCGCGCCGACTCGTACCGACGACGGTCCACCCGGCGAGGTTCAGGTGATCGGCCGTGGCCAGACCAAGCCCACTCGACGCGCCGGTGACGAGCACCGTGCGGCCAGCCGGGGCAACGGACGACGAACTCATGGCAGTGCTCATGCACTCGACACTACGCTCGACCGATGTGGCGGGCATCGCGCTCGTGCTCACCGCCTGGATCATCGGTGGCCTCACCGATCGCCAGCGTCACGTTCAACTGGTTCGAACACACCTGACCAGCACGGCGCAACGGCGAGAAACTGTCGAACACCCGTTCGGTACAGTGAGGGCATCGAACAGCCAGCCATCCTCCATGCCGACCTCGATGCGTTCTACGCCTCCGTCGAGCAGTTGCTGGACCCCGGGTTGCGGGATCGCCCGATCGCGGTCGGGGGCGGGGTGGTGCTCGCCGCCTCCTACGAAGCCAAGCGGTTCGGCGTGCAGAGCGGCATGTCGGGCTGGAGGGCCAAGCAGCTGTGCCCCGATCTGCAGTTCGTGGGCGGCCACTTCCGCGAGTACCAACGCCTGGCCGACGAGGTGATGGCCGTGCTCGACGACTTCACGCCCCTTGTCCAGCGGATCTCGATCGACGAGGCGTTCCTCGATGTGTCGGGCTCGATCCACCTGTTCGGCCCGCCAGCCACCATCGCTGCACGGATCCGTGAACGGGTGCGCGCGGAGATCGGGCTGCCCATCTCGGTCGGGGCGGCGCGCACCAAGCACCTCGCCAAGATCGCATCGCAGGTCGCCAAGCCCGACGGCATGGTGGTGGTCGACCCCGCGTTCGAGCGCGAGTTCCTCGAGCCGTTGCCCGTGGGGTTGATGTGGGGCATCGGGCCGGTCACCGAGGCCCGGCTGGCCGAGAAGGGGATCCGCACGATCGGCGAGCTTGCCGAATCCGACGGCGACTCGCTGATGTCGTGGCTGGGCAAGGCGCTCGGCGGCAAGGTGCGGGCGCTCGCCGCCAACGACGACCAGCGCAAGGTTCGGCCCAACGGTCGCGCCGGCTCCGTGGGCGCGCAGTCGGCGTTCGGCCGGCGCGAACCCGACCCCGAGTTCGTGCGCCAGGTGCTCGGTCACCTCGCCGACCGCGTGGCCGCACGAATGCGAGCCAAGCGGCGCGCCGGCCGCACCGTGACCGTCCGCATCCGTTTCACCGGCACCGGCACGGGCACGGACACCGGCACCGGCAGGGGCATGCGGGCGATCACGCGATCGCACACCGGTCTGGCCGTGTCGGCAACGCTGACCCTCACCGAGATCGCCGAGCGGCTGGTGTGGGCGGCGATGGCCCAGCAGCCGCCGCAGACGGAGGTCTCGCTGCTCGCCATCTCCGTCTCCAACCTCATCGACCAGGCCGCCCTGCAACTCGAGCTGCCCCTGGACGCCACTGCTGCGAACGACAGGACCCTCGACGACAGGACCCACAACGACACGGCCGCGGCGCGATGGGCGATCGACCAGTCGATCGATGCCGTGCGGGAGAAGTTCGGGCGCGCCGCGGTCGGCTACGCGTCCACGACGCTCTCCCGCTACACGTCCGTGCCCGAGGAGTTCCGCGAACTCGCCGAGCGCGAGCTCTGACCCGCAACCCACACCCCGGTGATGTCGGCGGGCCCGGCGAGGCGGACGATCTTCTCGAACAGACGGGCCTCGTCGTCCACCGCCGGCCACGCACGCAGGCCCGTTCTGGAGTTGGTCGTGGCGCCGTCGGTGTCGACCACGATCGCATCGAACTGGTAGCCGGGCTGCAGGCGCCCGACCTTCACGCCCAACACGTCGCCACCACCGGCCGTGCCGAGATGGAACGCGGTGACGACATCGATGCGCGAGCTCGCCACACCGCGATCGGACGCAGGCAACCGGGCGTCGACACCGTCGTGCAGCATCCGCGACACGGTGACCGCGAGGCCGCACTGCGACAGCAGACCGGGCTGCGCGCCACCGGCGATGTCGGTGCCGAGCCCAACCTTCACACCCGCCGCCATCGCCCGCCGGGTGGGGAACACCGCGTTGGCGAAGTACGCGTTGGACATCGGGCAGTGCGCCACGCCAGCGTCGGCGCGGGCGATGGCGGCGAAGTCGTCGTCGCCGAGCAGGTTGCCGTGGGCCAGCACCGTGCCCCGGCGCAGCAGCCCGAGGTCGCGCAACGCGGTCGCATCGCCGACGCCGTAGCGGGCCAGCACGTGGTCGTGCTCCCAATCGCTCTCCGAGCAGTGGGTCTGCACCAGCACGCCTTCCTCCGCCGCCAGCCGGCCCAACCCGGCGAGCAACTCGTCGGTGCACGCCGGCACGAACCGCGGCGTGACGATCGGTTGCACCAACGGGTCGCCGAGCGCGCGGATCGCGTCGATGGAACGCTTCGACGCGGCGACGCCCTGCGCGGCCGACGCATCGCGATACCAGTCGGGGGTGCCCTGGGGATGATCCATCGCCACCCGCCCGACGAACGCCCGCTGGCGGTGGCGTGAGCACGTCTGGGCGAGGGCCATCGTGGCGGCCTCGTGCACGGAGGCGAAGTACACCGCCGTCGTGGTGCCATGGCCCAACAGCGTGGGCACCATGTGGTCCCACACGTCGTGGGCGAACGCAGTGTCGGCGTAGCGGGCCTCCAACGGGAACGTGTGCGCAAACAGCCACTGCTCCAGCGGCAGGTCGAGCCCGGTGCCGAGCTGTGGCCACTGCGGGGCGTGGATGTGCAGGTCCACCAGACCGGGCAGCAGCCGCTCGCCACTCGCCAGCCGATGCACGCGCGGCGCGGCCGCGACCAGCGCGACCCCGTTCGCCGAGGCGGCCGCATGCACCGCGGTGATCGTGCCGGCCGCATCGACACCGATTGCGACGTCGGCCAGCACCTCCAGGCGATCGGCGGTGGGCGCATGGTACGCCGTGCCGACCACGACAAAGGGGAATGCCTCAGGCATGGTCGAACCGTAGGCCGATGGACGCCGACGTGACGCGGTTCACGCCGCCGACAGCCACGAATCTCACCCGACTGCTTGCAATAGTTAGCATAACGGGGTAGTCTGCTAGCGGGATCACTCCCCAGACACACCCCCACGAAGATCCAGGAGACAACCATGGCCACCACCACGAACAGCACGATCAAGCAGATCGAAGACCGTTACTTCGACGTCGCCAAGAAGATCGAGCAGCCCGTGCTGCAGTACACCGGCAAGTTCGCCGATCTCGTCGCACCGTACGTGCGCACCCGTCCGTCGTTCTTGGAGTCCGTGCCGAGCGTCAGCGACGCCATCGACGAGGGCCTCAAGTTCCGCAACCGCGTCGTCGCCGAGCAGACCGCCTTCGTTCGCAACCTGATCAAGGCACTCGAGCCGGTGGCCGTGAGCTACAAGGGCAAGACCGTTGCCGCCCCCAAGCCGGCCGCCAAGGCCAAGGTTCACGCTGCCTGATCCAGCAAGTGTTCAGGCACGGCTTCTAGGGACTTGCGACCCTGTTGCGCGGCGTCCGGACGGGGTTATCTGACCCTTGTTCGTCCGTCGCTGATGAGGAGCAGCACACCCGGACGCTCAACGGAACTCCCCACGGAGAGTTCGCTGGCACCGGGGTCTTGTTCAGCCGTCGTCCCTACTGCTGATCGCAGCACCCACGTCGAAGCCGGTGAACCCTTCGGGCGTCGAGAGTTCGACGATCGCTTCGTCACGATCGTCGAACTCGAGGCGCAACGCCCTGCACATCACCGCGTGCATGTCGTACATCGTGTCGTTGTCGAGGACGGTGTCAGGTGTCCATCGGGTCGTCGTCGTGCGCCAACCGGGCAAGCACGCCGGTCGGCAACGACATCGCGTGCTCGGAGACACGCGCAGGCTGCACACGCACATCGGCGGGCTCGATCGGGCCCACGGTCTGGGCGATGATCCGGCAGTCGCGGCCGGCCGCCTTCGCCTCGTACAGCGCGTCGTCGGCGAAGCGCACGGCCTCGTCGAGCGTGGCGCAGTGGTCGGCGGCGACGATGCCGTAGCTGACCGTGAAGCCCGGGAGATCCGACGTCGACAGTCGGGCGCTCAGCTCCAGGCGCACGCGGTCGAGCACGTCGCTCGCTTCCTCCGGCGTCAGCCCGACGAGTGCGAACGCGAACTCCTCGCCACCCCAACGGCACATCAGGTCGCTGGTGCGCAGCGTGGTGATCGCCACGTCGCAGTACGTCTTCAACGCGCGATCGCCGGTCTCGTGACCATGGGTGTCGTTGAGCCGCTTGAAGTGGTCGATGTCGGCCATCACCATCGCGAAGCCGATGCCGCTACGCCGCATCGCGCGGATCCGCGATTGGAACGTGCGCCGGTTGATCAGCCCCGTCAGCGAGTCGGTCGATGCCTGCAGCGACGTGCGGACCATCGTGCGCAACATGCCGATGCGAGCACCCGACTGGGTGGACAGGTTGGACAGCGCGTCGACCACCTCGGCCGACGCGGTTACACCGTCTTCCGCCACGGCGTGGATGACACCCATCGCCCGGCCCATGAACGACACGGGCACGCACACCGCCGAGCACGGATCGCCGCCGCGGTTGCGCAGGTGCGGGCACGCGTCGAGGGCGTTGCTGGAGGGGAACGTCACCGCCGTGCCGCTGCGAACGGCGACGCACGAGTATGGGGAAGCGACCGGGCAACCGGGGCCGTCTGGGTTGGAACCGGCCACCACGGCCTGCTCCAAGTTGGCCTTGCTGTTGTCCGCCAACAACACCTCGGCCGAACGACCGTGCAACAGATCCTCGAGCGTCCTGCCGACCACTTCCAGCGCGGCCGGCTCGTCGTCGGCCATCTCGAGCGCCCGATGGATGCGGCTCTGCGTCTCCTGGCGACGGTGATCGGCGAGCAGCATCTCCTCCCGCGTCTGGAGCTTGGCCAGCATGCGGTTGAAGGCGCGGGCAAGACGGCCCGTCTCGTCGTCGCTGTCGACCTCCGCGGCCGCGTCGAGGTCGCCCTCGGCGGCGCGTTCGGCAGCCAACTGCACCCGAGACAGCGGGTCGCGGATCAGGCGGGTGATCAGCCAGCTGGCCAGGAACATCACGACCAACGCGAGGAGGCTGAGCCCGCCGCCGAGGTTGCGGGCGTAGGTCGACATCTGGTCGAACGCGTGCACGGCGTCGTCGCGCTCCTCGTCGGCCAGGACGGCGAGCTGATCGGCGTCGGTGGCGATGAACCCCGCATCGAGGCTCTCCGCGCCGAGCGTCAGGTTGCGGGCGAGGAAGTCGTTGCTGTGCTGGACTGCGTCGAAGATCAGTTGATCGGTGGCGAGGAACGTGTGGTAACCGGTCATGATCTTGGTGATCAGCGCGTCCTGAACCGGGCCGTCCACGGTCATCCGCAATTTTTCGAGCGTCGATTCGAAGTGGCTCGCCGACTCGTCGAAGGTCGAGCGGCTCCCGGAGCCGTCCATCACGTAGGCCTGCTGCGTGGCGCGCAGGTCGGCCGCCGCGAAGCGCAGCTCGTCGGCGAGCTCGGAACGCTTGGCGGCCACGTTCACGATCTGACGGTTGGCATCGCCCAGGCGCGACACGGTGATGAACAGGCACACCACCATCAGGCCCAGTACGAGCGTCAGCGAGGCGAAGCCGGCGAACAGCTTCCTGCCCACCGGCATGTCGGCGACGTAGCGGCGCACGGTGCGGCGATCAGTCGAGGTGTCCATCGACGGTCACCAACTCTCCATTGACGGTGACGATGACGCTGATGTCGCTGTCGCCGACCACCCGGACGTTGTTGCCGAAGTGCAGATCGAGCGGCCCGATGTTCACGTCCTGCATCAGCACCGGCGGCACGTCGACGACGTCGCCCGTGGTGTGGTTCTTCACCCTGATCGTGGGGACGATGCTGGTGAGCGCGATGCCAGTGCTGCGATCGTAGATGTGCGCCTCGACGTGACGGGTTTCGGGGCCCTGGGGCTGGCCGGGCGTGTTGATGACCAGTTCACCCTCTGTCGGGTGCAAGGCGTTCACCTCGGCCCTCGTCATCATGCGCTCGCTCGGCAGCACGTTCACGACGACCACGTAGTCGGCCGTGGCGACGGTGCGGGTCCAGCCCGACACGGTCTCGATGGCGGCCTTGGTCGCCTCGGGCGAGAGCGGGGCAGCGTTGACGCGAAGGACACCGCAGGCGGTGAGAGCACCGAACCCGACGATGGAGAATGCGACAACGACAGCCTGGGGCCGGAGAGTGGTCGCTCGGTTGGGTTTGGTCGCAGCGCTCGACATCGTCGTCACCTCCTGGAGGTCAGCAAGAGCAGTTCCGGTCGAGTTCATCGGCCGTTTCGGGCACAAACTTGAGCATGCCCGCGGAATCTCTTGACGATGTATCGGTCCGAAAGGACCCGACCTCTAGGGGCAACTTCTAGGGACGCCGTCCAGTGTCGTCAGGCGAGGAGTCAGGCCATCGAGTCGCGCAGCGCCGCCATCGACTTGTCCAACGCTTCGCGCACGATCGGGGCGTGGCGCTGCCAGCCGTCGGCCTGCGACAGCGTCAACGACAAACCGAGGTGGTACGCCCGTACCCAGTCGCCATCCTGCATCGGGATCGGGAACGGCCACACGTGCGCGGGCACCACCGGCACCGTCGGCCACGGGGGGCAGACCTCGTCGTCCCAGTCGGCCAGCACGTCGAACTCGACACCGAGGTGCTTGGCGATCCACGACACGCGCAGCACCTCCTTGCCCACCAGTTCGCCCACCGTCTTCGCCGGCAGCGGCCGAGCGGTGTCGTGGAGGTGCTCGTCCGTCAGGACGGAGCGAGATTCCGTTCCGAGTGCAGTCATCACAGCCTCCGTGGTCGGTCGATGCGCTGTGAGCAACTGTGCACCGCGCCGATCACGGTGTCGTTCGGCAACCCGACACATCGAACGTCGGCCTGCCGACACTCGGGTCAGGCGAACGCGTCGGGCACACCGGGGTCGAGCTGGACACGAGTGCCGTTGAGGAACATCGCCACGAGGTGGTAGTTGCCCACCGTGGCGATCACGTCGAGCACCTGCTCGGTCGAGAAGGCGACGTTCAAGGCCGCCCACGTCGGGTCGTCGAGGTCGGAGTGCTGGTGCAGTTGGTCGGCGGCCTCGAGCAGCAGACGGTCGACGCCCGACCAACCGGCCGCGGGCCCGGCCCTCACCATCTCGATCTCGGCCGCAGTGACGCCGCACCGCAGCCCGATCACGACGTGCTGACTGAACTCGTAGCGACTGCCGCAGTTCCATCCCGTGCGCAGGATCAACAGCTCACGGTCGCGTTCGGCCAGCGTGTTCTTCGACAGCACGTGGGTGGCGAACACCAGCCAGCGACGCAGCATGTCCGGGTGGTGGCCCAGCGTGCCGAAGATGTTCAGCGGGCGGCCGTCCGGCCCGTTGACCATCTTCGAGTAGAGCTCGGCGAGGCGAGGGTCGTCGGTGCCGGCACGCGGCTGGAGGCGGGGGGTCGGTTCGTTGCCGGTGGCATCGGGCATCCTCCGACCGTAGTTGGGCCCGGACGCGGCGAGGCCCCGCCGCCCTTGGGGGAAGGGCAGCGGGGCCTCGAACCGTGATCAGGTGCAGGTGAACAACGGCGCCGTTGCGCCACCGCCACCGGAGATCGTCAACGTCCAGCTGGCGCCGGTGGTGGCGAGGCCCGCGGTCGCGCCGGATGCGACGACAGTGACGCTCGAGGGGAGCGTCAGCTCGGCCGGGCTGGCCGTGGTCATCGCCGTCAACGTGCTCGGGTAGTTGCCGGTCGAGGCGTAGTGCACCGTCGCGGCTGCCATTGCGGCATCCTTGGACGCCGTGCACGCCGTGGCGTTGCCCTTGCTCGTCAGGCTGGAGATGCCGATCACCACGACGGCCGACAAAATGCCGACGACGACGATTGCGATCAGGATCTCCACCAGGGTGAAGCCCTTGTCATTGTTGGTGTGAGTGTTGGTCATTGGTGCGATACCTCCGCGTATCGATGTCCCCGCCGTTTCGTCCGAGGGCAATGAATCCATCGGCAGCCCTGAGGAGTTCTTGACGAACTTCTTGATGAAATCCCAGGAATCCGCAGTTGGTGGTTCTCGGTGCGCCACGTACGGTGCCGTTCGTGGGCGTCGCATGAGGCACGATGACGGGCGATGGACACCGTGCGCACGTTCTGCCGGATCTGCGTACCGAGCTGCGGCCTGCTCGCGACCGTTGAGGACGGCAGGTTGGTGAAGCTGTCGCCCGACCGCGACCATCCGGTCACCAAGGGCTTCGCCTGCCACAAGGGGCTCGCCGCGGTGGACCTGCACCACGACCCCGACCGGCTCGACCATCCGATGCTGCGCGACGCCGACGGAACCTGGCGCACCACCGACTGGGACGACGCGCTTGCCGCGACCGCACGTCGGTTGCAGGCCATCATCGACCGCGACGGCATCGACGCCGTGTCCGCGTACGTCGGCAACCCAACCGCGTTCAACGCACTCGGGCAACTGCACACGGGCACGCTGCTGCGCACGCTCGGCGTTCGCCGTACGTTCTCCTCGGGCACGCAGGACTGTGCGAACAAGTTCGTCGCCAGCGAAGCCGTGTTCGGCTCGAGCACCGTGCACCCCATCCCCGATCTCGCCAACACCGACCTGTGCCTCATCATCGGGGAGAACCCGCGTGCGTCGCAGGCGTCGTTCTACTCGGTGCCCAACGTGCTCGGCGAGATGCGTCGCGCCACCGCGCGTGGCGCGCGCCTGGTGTTCGTCAACCCTCGACGGATCGAATCGCCCGAGCAGGGCGTCGGCGACACGCTGCTGATCCGACCCGACACCGACGTGTGGTTCCTCGCGTCGCTGCTCCACGAGATCGATCGGCTCGGAGGGTTCGATCGACACGTCATCGGCCGCCATGGGGTGCGCGTGGAAGGGCTGCGCGACTTCATCGCCGCCTACCCGGCCGACCGCACGGCGGCGGTCACCGGCGTGTCGGCGGACGCGGTGCGAGAGCTGGCGGCGGCGTGGGTGGCGACGCCGCGGGCATCCGTACACGGCTCCACGGGCATCAACATGGGCCGACAGGGCACGCTCGCCTACTGGCTCGTGCACATGCTGTCGTTCGCGACCGGCCGCCTCGACGCGGTCGGCGGGAACCTGAAGAGCGACGGCTTCTACCCCAACGCCCGCTCCGGCTCCGGCAACCCCGAGCAGGGCTACACCGACACCGAGTTCGGTCGCCTGCGCCGCGGCTCGTTGCCGGGCACCCTGCTGTCGCACACCATCCTCGACAGCGTGCAACCGATCAAGGCCCTCATCGTCGTCGCCGGCAACCCGCTGCTGTCGATCGCCGGAGAAGACCGGCTGCGCAAGGCGTTCGAACAACTCGAGCTGCTCGTGGTGATCGACATCTACCCCAGCGCTACCAGCGAGTTCGCCCATGTGCTGCTGCCGTCCACCGACATGTACGAACGCGACGACCTGAACATCGTCAACATCGGCACCAGCGCCCAACCGTTCGCGCAGTACACGCCTGCCGTGGTCGCACCACAGGCCGATCGTCGTCCGGAGTGGTGGATCGCCCACCGGTTGCTGCAGGCGATGGGCAAGCCGTCGTTGTTCGACGACCTGGGGCCCGGCGAGGAGCCCGACCCGTGGGCGAAGTGGCGGCACATGCTCGAGCGGGGCAGCGGCTTGCAGCTCGCCGACCTCGCCGATGGTGTGGCCCGGCTGCTGCCCACCCCGACACCCGGCACGTTCTTCGCCGACCAGGTGCACACACCCGACGGTCGCGTCGACTGCTGCCCACCGACGTTCGCCGAAGGCATCGAGCGCTGCCATCGGCTGTTCGACGAATCGGCCTCAGCGGTCGCCGCTCGCGGCGACGGCGACCTGCTGTTGATCCACAAGCGCGACGCATGGATGCACAACTCGTGGTTCGCCAACCTCGAGCGGATGAAGCGCCGCGGCCACACCACCAACCCGCTCGGCATACGGCCGGCCGACGCGGCGCGCCTCGGGTTGAACGACGGCGACGCCGTGGTCGTGGCGAGCGCGCACGGCGAGATCGAGGCGATCGTCGAGCTCGACGACGACCTGATGGAAGGCGTCGTGTCGATGGTCCACGGTTGGGGCCACCGCGCCAGCCCGCGGCTGCGGGTGGCGACGGCAAGCCCTGGTTCCAACCCCAACGCGCTGCTGCCCACTGGCCCCGGCAGCTTCGAACCGCTCTCCAGCCAGGCCCACATGACCGGCATCCCGGTGACGGTTCGTCAGCTCGCCCGCGCCTGATGCCCATGTGGGAAGCTGGCGCATGATCACCGCGTCGCTGCCCCGATTCGCCGCCGACAGCACCGCCGACGACGTCAGCCGCGGCCTCACCGAGCACGGCGCCGTCATCATCGAGCGTTTGCTCGACGAGGCAACCTGCGACCGCCTGCGTTCCGAGCTGGAGCCGTGGCTCGACACCACGCCCGTCGGCGCCGACGATTTCTCCGGCTTCAACACGCGCCGCACCGGCGGACTGCTGACGAAGTGCCCCACCAGCGAGGGCGTCGTCGCCCATCCGTTGATCCTCGATGTCGTGGGACGAACCCTGTGGCCGAAGAAGACCACGTTCCAGCTGCACCTCACCCAGTCGATCGCCATCGGCCCCGGCTCGCCTGCGCAGTACCTGCACCGCGACCACTGGTGCTTCGACTTCTTCCCGTTCCCCCGCGACGTGCACGTGGAGGTGGCCACGATCTGGGCGCTCACCGACTTCACCGAGGAGAACGGCGCCACCCGTGTCGTTCCCGACAGCCACCTGACGCCCGACGACGTGCGGCCCACGCCCGACGAATCGGTGCCGGCCGAGATGCCCCGCGGGTCGGTCGTGCTGTACCTCGGCTCGACGGTGCACGGCGGCGGCGGGAACCGCAGCGACACCGTGCGCATCGGCATCAACGTCGACTACGTGCTCGGCTGGCTGCGTCAGGAGGAGAACCAGTACCTGACGTACACGCTCGACGAGGTGCGCCAGATGCCCGAGCGCATCCAGCGGCTGCTCGGCTACGAGCCGGGCGCATACGCACTGGGTTACGTCGACGGTGGCCGCAGCCCGATGACTCTGTTAGCCAACGGCACGGCCCTCGCCAACGGCACGGCCCTCGCCAGCGGCACGGCCCGGAGCGCGCAGAGCTTCGAACCACGCTGATTGGCCAGTCACGCCGCGCCGCCCGACATTGACGCGCCCGCGACACGTGCTTCACTGATCGCATGCGCTACGTGAAGGTCACCGCACCCGAGTTCGACACGATGGGGCTCGCCGACTGGCGGTTCATGTTGGGAGCCATCCACGCCGAGTTCCGGGCCGGGTCGTTCCCTGCGGCCGCGCAACTCGTCGTCGCCGTCGCCGAAGCCGCCGAAGCTGCCGACCACCATCCGGAGGTGTCGGTCCGCTACCCCGACCGCGTCCGCGTCGGCCTCACCACCCACGCCACCGGCGGCCTGTCCGACGTCGACTGTTCGATGGCCCGGGCGATCTCGGCCATCGCCGCCGCGGCCGGCGCGAGCGCCGAGCCAATGACTCCGCAGGCGTTGGAGCTGGCGATCGACACGATGGACATGCAGCGCATCAAGCCCTTCTGGGCGGCCGTGATGGGCTACACGGAACTCGACGACTCGGTCGTCGACCCGCTGCGCCACGGCCCGGCGATCTGGTTCCAGCAGCTCAGCGAACCGCGCCCGGTGCGCAACCGCATCCACTTCGACGTCACGGTCGCCCACGACGCGGCCGAGGCACGCATCGCGGCTGCCCTTGGGGCCGGTGGCACGATGGTGTCCGACAGCGCCGCACGATCGTTCTGGATCCTCGCCGACGCCGA
>JAYVMH010000277.1:0-13201 GCA_043759015.1 Actinomycetota bacterium | reverse complement strand
TGGGGGCGATTTCGTTGATGCGCTGGAGGTGGGCGGCTGCGTCCGGCTGGAGCACCCGCAGTCGTTGCATCGCATGGTTCGACGAGTCCTGCGCCACGTGCCGAGGGTACTCCCCCACACTGTCGTCGGACACCGACCGGGCCGTAGGGTTGAACAAGTGGATCGAGGGCAACGGCAACGACAACATCAGCATCAACGACAACATCAGCATCAACATCAACGACAACATCAACAACAGCGACACCCTCCTCCGGGCCTCGCGTTCCGAACGTGTTCACTCGCGATCGCCATCGTCCTCGTCGGCCTGGGCATCTCGTCGATGGTGTCGGCGCACCTCGGCGTCGCCCCTGCCGACGTCTTGGCAACTGGCGGCGCGCACCGGTTCCACATCGGCGTCGGCACGATGAGCTGGGTGGTCGGCGCGGTGATGGCCACGATCGCGGTCGGGCTCCGTCGTCCGCCGCAGTGGGGCACGCTGCTCGGTGCACTGTCGGTGGGCCAGTTCGTGAACTGGTTCCTGTTGGTCATGCCCACACCCCACGAGTTGGTGTGGCGATCGTTGATGATGACCGGTGGGTTGCTGATGCTCTACGTCGCCATCTCGATCGGTGTGGCGACGAACCTCGGGACCGGCCCGATCGAACTGGTGATGCTCGGGCTCAACGACAAGGGCATCGCCATGCAGGTGGGTCGATGGGCGATCGAGGCGCTGATGCTCGGGGTGGGGATCGCGCTGGGCGGCCAGTTCGGCGTCGCGACCATCATCTTCCTTCTCGCCACCGGGCCGGTGCTCGCCCGCACCATTCCACCGGTCGCCCGGTTCATGGGCACGGAGGCCGCCACGCTCGCCGAGCCCCTGCCGATCCGGTGACGACCGTCACGGAACCCGGGCCAGCCATCGACATCTCGGTCGGGCCGACTGTTCCCGTCAGCGAGCGGGAGGACGGGTACCGACCACGAGCACGGGGCGATGCGAGCGGTGAACCACCGAGTCGGCCACAGACGGGTCGAGCAGCCGGCGGAGCACACCCTTGTCGTGCGAACCGACAACCACCACGTCGACATCGTGCTCGTCGGCCGCGCGGCAGATCGCCGTCGACGGATCGCCGACTGTGGTCAGTACGGTGGCCCTGTCCAGGCCCGAGCGGCGCGCGAGGTCGGCGATGTCGGCCTCACTGGGCCCCTGCGTCTTCAACTCCTCGTTGGTGATGGTGAGCACGGCACCGAACTCCGCGGCGGCGAGCAGCGCCATCTGCGGCACCTCGGTAACGTTGATGACGTAGAACTGGCTGCCCGGGAACAGGTGAGCAGCCTCGTGGGCGGCCCTCGCGGAATTGGGCGAATCATCGAGGGCGACAAGGATCTTCATCGCAGCTCCTTTCGGTCACGAGCCCGCACCGGCACTCACAGGATGGCCCCTGCGCCCTCTACCGTCAATGGGCCACCATGGTCGATGGGCGATCAGCCCAGGGTCTCGGCCAGGAGCAGCAACCTGGACAGCGCGGTAGGGTCGGGGGTGGCACCTACGGGACGCCCCCTGGAACTCGAGGAGGGCTCGATGAGCGATTCGACGAAGGACCTGTTGCTCGATCTCTTTGCGCGCGTCGACGAGCACGTGCACGAGGCGCTCGACGGCATCGAACCGGCGGTGCTCGGTACCGCGCCGGAACCCGGTTCGAACCCGATCAGCTGGCTCGTGTGGCACCTCACCCGCGTGCAGGATTCGAACATCGCGGAGCTCACCGGTGACCCCCAGGTGTGGGAGACCGACGGCTGGGCCGCCCGGTTCGGCCTGGCGCCCGACCCGGCGAACCACGGTTATGGTCACACCGATGCCGATGTAGCGGCCGTGCGGCCCGAAGGTGTCGGTGCGTTGTCGGAGTACCACGCCGCGGTTGCCACGCAGACCCGGCGCTACCTGGACAGTCTCGCGGCCGACGACTACGCCAGGATCGTCGACGAACGCTGGGACCCGCCGGTGACGCTCGCCGCGCGATTGATCAGCATCGCCGACGACGACATCCAGCACGGCGGCCAGGCCGCGTACGTGAGGGGAATGCTCGACCGTCGCTGAGTTCGGCCACACTGGGTCCGCATGGCTGCCCTCCGCGACTTCCTTCCTGCCGCGGGCGCCGACCCGGTCGAGGTGGCCGACGGGTTCAGCACGTGGGCCGCCGCCAGCGGCCGCCCGCTGTATCCGCACCAGGAGGACGCGATCCTGGCGTTGGCGATGGGCGACCACGTCGTGCTCGCCACGCCCACCGGTTCCGGCAAGAGCCTCGTTGCAATGGCGGGCATCGCACTCGCGATGACCGCCGGTCGCCGGGCGGTGTGGACCGCCCCGATCAAGGCACTTGTCGCGGAGAAGTTCTTCGACCTTGTCGACCTGCTGGGCGCAGAGCAGGTGGGTCTGGCCACGGGCGACGCGTCGATCAACCCCGACGCGCCCGTCCTGGTGTGCACGGCGGAGGTGCTCGCCAACCACGCGCTCGTCACCGGCGCCGCGAGCGACTACGGGTTCGCCTGCCTCGACGAGTTCCACTACTACGCCGACCGCGACCGGGGCTGGGCATGGCAGGTGCCGCTGCTGGAGCTGACCGGCTGCCAGATGCTGCTCGCCTCGGCGACGTTGGGCGACATGACCGCGATCGCCACCGACCTCGAGGAACGCTCGGGTCGCACCGTGACGAACGTGACGTCGGTGGACCGCCCAACGCCCCTCTACCACCAGTGGCGCACGACCCACGTGGCCGACAGCGTGCTCGACGCGGTTCGCGAAGGCGTCACGCCCGTGTACCTCGTGCACGCCACGCAAGCGTCGGCGATCGAGCGGGCGCAGAGCCTGGTGAGCCTCGCGATCACCAGCCGACCCCAGCGCGAAGCCATCGCCGACGCGCTCAAGGAGGAGCGCACCACCCGCGGCTTCGGCGAGACGCTGGACCGCCTGCTGCGCAACGGGGTCGGCGTGCATCACGCAGGCATGCTGCCGCGCCACCGTCGGCTGGTCGAAAAGCTGGCGGGTGCAGGCCTGTTGCCGGTCATCTGCGGCACCGACACGCTCGGGGTGGGCGTCAACATCCCGATCCGCACGGTGCTGATGACGGCGCTCACCAAGTTCGACGGTACGAAGGTGCGCGTGTTCTCCGTGCGCGAGTTCCGCCAGCTCGCCGGCCGCGCCGGTCGTCCGGGGTTCGACCCCGACGGTCATGTGTGGGTGCAGGCGCCCGAACACGTCGTCGAGAACGCGAAGGCGCTGTCACGAGCAGGCGACGACGCGAAGGCGCGCCGGAAGGCGACCAAGGCGAAGGCACCCGACGGCTTCGTCCACTACGACGACAAGACCATGCAGCGGCTGATGACCGCCCAGCCCGAAGCGCTGACGTCGCGCTTCAGGGTGACGGCCGACCTGGTCGCCAACGTGCTCGGGCGGTCCGACGGGCCGGCGGCGTTGAAGCGGCTGCTGAACACGAACCACGACACGCCGCCGCGGCGTCGGCAGCACAAGCGCCGCGCGATCGCCGTGTACCGCAGCCTGGAGGCCGCGGGCGTGGCCGAGCGTCAACGCGACGCCAAAGGCCGTTGCGTGGGCGTGCGTGTCGGGTCGTTGGTCGAGGGCAGCGACGAGCGCGCCGCGTTGCGCTTCTCCGCTCCCCTGATGCCGTTCGCGATCGAGATGGTCGCCACGTTCGACCGCGACGATCCGGCCTACGTGCTCGATGTCGTCAGCGTCGTCGAGGCCGTGCTCGACGATCCGCGGCAGATCCTGTACGCCCAGCAGAACGCGGCGAAGGGCGCGGAGGTGGCGCGGCTGAAGGCGGAGGGCGTGCCGTACGAGGAACGGGTCGAGCGCATCGAATCGATCACGTGGCCGATGCCGTTGCAGGAGTTGATCGACGCCTGCTTCGCGTCGTACCGCGGCCGACATCCGTGGGTGGCCGAGGGGCCGTCGCCGAAGTCGATCGTGCGCGAGATGTTGGAGAGTGGCGACACCTTCGCGTCGTTCATCCGCCGCTATCGCCTCGACCGCAGCGAGGGTCTGTTGCTGCGCTATCTCACCGACGCGTGGCGCACGCTCGATCGGTCGCTGCCCGACGACGTTTACAACGACGCGCTCGAGGACATCGTCGAGTGGCTGGGCGCGCTGATTCGGGCAACCGATGCGACGCTGCTCGACGAGTGGGCACGCCTGGCCGGCCAGCCGGTCCACGACCACCAGGCGCCGGACGCGCTCAAGGTCGCGACCGGTCCGCCGGCGGCGTGGCGCACCGCCGTGCGCACCACCGCGTTCGCGTGGGTGGAGCTGTTGGCCCGCCGTTCGTACGGCGTGCTGGCCGACCGCTGCGGGTGGGACCAGCTCCGTCTGCGCGACGCGATGGCGTCCTACTGGGGCGAGTACGACTCGATGGGCATCGACGCCGACGCCCGGTCGGCGCAGTTCTTCCGGCTGGTCGACGAGCCCGGCCGCTGGCGCATCGAGCAGACTCTCGCCGACCCTGCAGGTGATGGCGAGTGGCGGCTCGTCGCCACCGTCGACCTCGACGCCGCGATGGCCGAAGGCGCCCCCACCCTCACCCTGGAGTCGCTGGGCAGGCTGTGAGAAACGTCAGCGGCGTGGAGCGGCCCGTCGTGAACCCGAAGAGCGCTGCGCTACAGCGCCTTCTGCGGCCCGCCGCCTCCAATCTCTGTGTCACACCCCCTTGTGCCACACGCAGGACCACGAGCGCCGTGGTCTTCGTTGTGACACAGAGGAGGGAAGAGGGCCAACACCGACGGCGGGGGGTCGTGATCATGTACCCGCGCGTGCGACCGAGCGCGAGGGCTCGACGGCCACACTCCTTCAGTCGGCGACGTCGACCCACACAGGAGCGACGTGCGCACGACCGTCAGCACGCACGACAGCGCGGAGTGGAACTCGACGGGGCAGTCCGCCCTCCGCCATCGAGCGGGCGACACGACCATCGGGTACTTTCGACGATCTATTGTCACCCGTCGGGGCCGCGAGACCGTCTGTCTCCCTACCGGCACATCGAGGAGGCAGCGAGCGCGATGAGCATCACGACGTCACCAGAAGAGGTAGGGCCGCGGCACCCCGGGGTGGCACGCGTGTCGCTCGGCCTCGTCGCGCTCTCAATGCTGCCTGCCGGGTTCCAGGCGGCGTTCACGCCGAAGACGTTCTTCGAGGACTTCCCACTCGGCCGTGGCTGGATCGCGCACAGCGGCGACGCGTACAACGAGCACCTCGTCCGCGATGTGGGCGTGCTCTTCCTCGCCCTCATCGTCGCGACGTTCTGGACCGTGTTCACCCATCAGCGCCGGCGAGCCGTTGCCGTGGCGTGGCTGGTGCAGGGCCTCCTCCACCTGTCGTTCCACCTCCAGCACCTGGAGGGCTTCAAGACGGTGGACTCGATCGGGCTGGTCGGCTCGCTGGTGATGGTGCCGGCCTTGGCGCTACTGGCGTTGTGGGCCGACCGATCAGCCTGACGGCCGGGCGCTGCGATGTCGTCGCGGAGGCGGCGGTCTGCTGAGCTGTGCGCATGCAGTTCGGAATCTTCTACGAACATCAGCTCCCGAAGCCGTGGAGCGAGGACGACGAGTTCTGCCTCCTGCGCGACGCGCTCGATCAGGTCGAGCTCGCCGACCGGCTCGGTTTCGACTACGCGTGGGAGGTCGAACACCACTTCCTCGACGAGTACTCGCACTCGTCGGCACCGGAGGTCTTCCTCGCCGCGGCCGCGGCTCGCACCACACGGATCCGGCTGGGGCACGGGATCCGCCAAGTGATCCCGAAGTACAACCATCCGGCACGCACCGCCGAGGGGCTGGCCACGCTCGACCTGATCTCCGACGGCCGGGTCGACTTCGGCATCGGCGAGGGAGCGACTCGACTCGAGTTGCACGGCTTCGACATCCCGGCCAAGCAGAAGCGAGCGATGTCGCTCGAAGCGGCCGAGCAGATCGCCAACATGATGGTGCTCGAGCCCTACCCCGGTTACTCGTCCGACACGTTCTCGATGCCGTGCCGCAACGTGCTGCCCAAACCGCGACAGAAGCCGCATCCGCCGATGTGGATCGCGTGCACGAACCGCGACACGATCAAGGTCGCCGCACGGAACGGGTTGGGTGCGCTGGCGTTCAGCTTCGTCGACCCCGACGAGGCGAAGTCGTGGGTCGACGTGTACTACGACATCATCCGCAGCGAGGAGTGCGTACCGCTCGGCCACACCGTCAACGCCAACATCGCGCTGGTCACCGGGTTCTCGTTGCACGAGGACCGCGCCGTGGCGATCCGCCGCGGGCAGGAGGGCTTCGAGTTCTTCGGCTATGCGCTCAACGCGCTCGTCGCCCACGACCAGGTGCCCGGTCGAACGGCGCTGTGGGATGAGTTCCAAGCGCGCCGTTCCCCCGACAGCATCGACCGCAAGGTTGAGGCCGCGGCCGCGCTGGGCGACGGGTACGCCAGTTGCATCGGCGCCCCGGCGGACGCGGCGCGCTACCTGCGCCAGGTGCGCGACGTCGGTGTCGACCAGATCATCTTCATCCAGCAGGCCGGCCGTAACCGTCACGCCGACATCTGCGCGTCGCTCGAATTGTTCGCGGCGGAGGTCCTCCCCGAGTTCGTGGCCGACGAGGCCGGGCGCCGGCAACGAAAGGCCGAGGAACTCGCGCCGTTCGTGGAGGCCGCCCTCGCCCGCAAGAACTGGATGCAACCACTCGCCGATGCCGACATCCCGATCGTGCGCGCCTCGGTCGCCAAAGCGCAGACGTCGGGCAGCCTCACCTGACGGCGCCGGCGAGCCCGACCACGGCCCAACCATCTCTGTGTCACATCGAGTAGCACGGTGACCGTGGTCCGCCGGGCGACAGGGAACGAGGGGTGACGCCGATGGCGACCGCTGTCGCCGCTGCTTGTGCGGTTGGTCGCGGGCGGGTGGCGCATGGTCGTACAATTCGCGAATGCGCCGCGCCCAGATCACACTCGTCGCCCTACTCGCCACACTGTCGCTGCTCGGTGCGTGCGGCAGCTCTTCGTCGTCCGGCTCCGGCCAGCCAACCCGAACCACAGCGGTCGGCGGTAGCACGGCCGACACCAAGGCATCGACCGGGAGCACACAGGCGCCCGTCGGCGGCAAGGCCGACTGCGCCACGGCGAAGCTGGCGATGACCGGCATGATCATCAACTGGCAGGTAGTGATCGGCCTGGCCACGTCGCCGGTGTCGGAATGGGCGAACGTGCCGATCGGCACCCTCCCCCAGTTCGGCGCCCAACTGGCCACGCTCACCAGCGCGCTCGGCAGTGATGCCGACGCGGCCGCGTCGCTGAGGTTCATGACCGGCGCCAACGAGATCGTGACCCGCGGCCGGGGCGGCGACAGCGCGGCCGAGGCCGACCTCACCAACTACCTCGGCACCGACCTCACCGCGAACATCACCAAGCAACTGCCCATCAGCATCGCCTACTCCAAGCTCGGCTGCTGACCGCCAAGTTCGAACGACCGCACCTCGACCGGCAGCACCTCGAACGGCAGCACCTCGAACGACCGGACCTCGAACGACCGGACCTCGAACGGCAGCACCTCGAACGGCAGCGTCACCGGCCGCTCCATGTCGTTCGTGTTCGCCAACGCTGCCGAGAAGTTCTCGCGGGTGGCCGCCCACGACGGGCCGTGACCGCCTGAGTCTTGGGATCCATCGGGTGTCCTCCTTCGGGTCAGCGATTGCGATCCAATGCTAGGAACCACCCGACAGACCTGGATTTGAGCCACCCGATCCCTTCGTCAAAATTGCGTTCAACGCCGCAAGATCCTTCCGATTGGCGCGCCGCATCGCGACCGCCATCAGTGGGGCGGCGAACTTCGAGAAACCCGAGGGCTCGCCCGTGTTCCGCAAGGTCATCTCCGTGCGATTCGGTGCCACCTCTCGCCATGTGTAGACGGTCTGCATCGGGAACGGACCCTGACTCGTCCGCATCACCAGACGCTCGCCCGGCACCAGCTCGACCACCTCGTAGTCGTAGCAGAGCGTCCGCCCAAGGAAGCGGGCCTCGAACGAGACGACAGAACCCACCTGAACAGGCGGCGCCGACTTCCACTCCACCTTCACGATGTTCTCGTACCACTCGGGAGCGTTCGACGGGTCGGCCGCGAACGCAGCGACGTCGGCCACCGGACGGTCGATCACCGTGCGCGTCTCGACGTCGACCCTGGAGCTGCGATCAGTCGCCAAAGAGCACCTGCTGTTCAGAGTTCGGCGCGTCGGCGAGCACATCCACGGGATCGAGCAGCGACCGAACGTCGCTGACCGGCATCATGCCGAAACCGACCAACGTGGCGTTGCCGGGCCCTTCGCCATCTCCGTGCCAGACGGCGACGTGGCCGAAGTGGCGACGGTGGGCCTCCTTCGCACCTTCCCACGTGCCACCCGAACCGACATCGGAGCACACGACCAGCGTCACCTCGGCAAGCGCGTACACGATCCGGTTGCGGCCCATCGCGTTGCCTGCCGTGAACCGCGCGGACGGAGCGTAGGGGCTTGCCATGCACAACTCGCCGGCGTGCACACGGCTTCGAACGTCTGCGTTCCGCGCGGCAACTCGAAGCCCCTCCGCCGGTACCCCGACCACCGCGCCGCCGACCTCCGACGCCGCACGAATCGCAGCCTGATCGATGCCTCGGGCCAGGCCACTGACCACCGCGCGGCCCCCGCTGACGGCAACACGAGCAGCGTTGGACGCGACCGACAACGCGGCCTCCGACGCGTCACGGGAGCCGACAACGCCGATCGCCGGCATCGAGAGGAGCTCCATCGGTCCGGCGATCAGGAGGAACGCCGGGCAGTTCGCGCCGAGTCGTCGGCGCACCCGTTGGGGAAAGGCGTCGTCCAACGCACTGATCAGGCGCACACCCTCTTCCTCGAGTCGTTCGCGTTCGAACGCGAACGCCGTGCCACCGGCCAGCAGCGCGGCGTATCGCTGGGCCTCGGCCAGAGTGAGACCGGCCTTCTCCGCGATGTCGGCGGACGGCATGCCGAGAAGGAGCGATGGGTCGGACACCACCGAGCACAGCGCCCAGAACTCAGCCGCCGACAACGGCTTCTCGCCGAGCTCCACGATCCGATTCGTCAGCAGAAGGGCTGCCAGGTTCGCATCGCTCACGTTCACGAGTCTCTCCCCTGCATCGATGCAAGGGCAAGGGGGTACACGCGGCCGCAGCCGTGAGTGAGCAGCAGCAGCCCGACCTCTGTCAGCGTCCACCTCGAGTCCACCGTGTCGTCGAGGAGGAACACCGGCTCGGACAGGGGCGAGCCGTCGAGCTCGAACGCACCGCGCACGTTCGCCTCCTGATGTGGGGCGTTGTGCTGAACCTTCTGCGGCGGGACATCGCGAACCTTGCGCACCAGGGGGACGAGCGGAAGGCCGACCCGGGCCGCGAACTTGGCGGCGAGCGACGCAACGAGGTCGGGATGCCGCAGCGAGGGCACGAAGGTCAGCCACGTCGGCGCCGGGTCGGGTCGCCACTCCTGCACCATCCGGGCGAGCGAGTCGACCAGCCGATCGTCGAACTGACCCTGATGTCTGCCGGCGGCAACGAGTCGACCCCAACCTTGGTCGTTCCACAGACACAGCGCCCTACCGGACTGCAACCGACGGTCTTCGGCGAGCGAACGGTTGTCATAGCGCTTGCGAGGATCGATGATCACGTATCCGCGGCGGATGAACAGTTCCGCCTCGGCGAGCACGGCCGGATCGAGTGGCAACACCAGGGACTCGCCGGCGCACAGGTCGCAGAGCCCACACGGCCGTTGGTCAGGGTCGTCGAGGAGCTGAGTGAGGAACGACATGCGGCACGCGATGTTCTGCCCGTAGACCCTCATCTGTTCCTGCTCGAGGCGTCGGTCGGCGGTGACATCGACCACCCGTTGCGTGGGGTACACCCACGGTTTGAGCGTCCGCTCGTACGCCGTGCCGCTGACCCGGCGCAGGACGCCCTCGACGGTGAGCTGCTTGAGCACGAGCTCCACGTCGCCACGCTTCATGTTCACCTGATCGAGCACCGCCGACACGCTGACGGACGCGGTGGCGAACGCGAACGCGGCCAGCACCGCATCCACCGACGATTCGTCGGGAAACGCCGTCGTGATGAACCAATCCTGGATGTCGCGGTCTTCGACGCCGCGCAGCAGCACCCCGACCGAGTGCGCGAGCTGGCGGCCCGCGCGACCGACCTGCTGGTAGTAGGCCACCGGAGAACCCGGGCTCTGGAAGTGGACGACGAACGCAAGATCGGGTTTGTCGTAGCCCATCCCGAGAGCAGACGTGGCCACCAAGGCCTTCACCTCGTTGTTCTGCAACTTCTGCTCGGCGTCGAGGCGATCGTCCCCATCGGTGCCTCCGGAGTACGCGAGCACGTCGTGACCCTTCAGCTGCAGCCAACTCGCCACTCGTTCCACGTCGCGCACGGTGAGGCAATAGATGATGCCGGTGCCGTCGAACGTGGGCAGGACTTGATGAAGCCACGCCAATCGTTCAGCCGCCGACGGCATGTCCAGCACATGAAGCGCGAGGCCTTCGCGCCCGAGTGGCCCACGGATGACGTGCCCGACAGCGCCGAGTTGCTCAGCAACGTCGTCGACGACGCGGTCGTTCGCCGTCGCCGTGCACGCCAGCACCGGAATGCCCTTGCCGAGCCCGGCGATCACCTGCGAGAGCCGCCGATAGTCGGGGCGGAAGTCGTGGCCCCAATCGGAGATGCAATGCGCCTCGTCGATCACCATCAGCCCTGGCCGGCGGCCGACGAGCGGCATGACCTTGTCGCCGAACTCGGGGTTGGCGAGGCGTTCGGGCGACACCAGCAGCAGGTCGACCTCGTCGGCCTCCAACGCGCGAGCGAGCTCCTTCACGGTGGTCGTCGACGAAGAGTTCACCGTCAGCGTGCGCAGACCCAACCGCTCTGCCGCTTCGATCTGGTTGCGGATCAGCGCCAGCAGCGGCGAGATGAGCATGGTGGGTCCGAGACCCTGCTGGCGGAGGAGATGCGTCGCCAGGAAGTAGACGGCGCTCTTACCCCAACCCGTTCGCTGCACGAGGAGCACGCGTTCGCGCTGATCGACGAGCGCCTCGACGGCCTCGCGTTGGTGCGGGCGGAACTCGGAGTCGGCGCGCCCGGTGAGGGAGCGGAGCGCGAGGAGGAGTGGGTCCGACACAGCGGTCACCGTACGCGAAGGGTGTGACGTCGAGGCACCGGGCACTCGGGTACCGTCGGCGGATGACAGTGCAACTGCCCACCGCGCAGCGGTGGTTCGAACGCGCCACCATCGACGACACGATCACGCTGCTCTGGGAACCGCACGTCGTGCCGCTGATGCGCTGCAACATCTGGCACGTGCGCGGCCGCGACCGCGACCTCGTGGTCGACACCGGCATGGGAGTGCTCAGCCTGGTGGACGAGCTCGGCGCGCTGCTCGACAAGCCGGTGACGGCCGTCGCCACCCATGGACACGACGACCACATCGGCGCGCACCACGAGTTCGCCGACGTCGTCGCCCACCCGCTGGAGGCCCCGCTGCTGGAAGCGCCGCCGTTGCATTCGCTCGACCCGGTGGTGGGTTGGGGCGCCGACACCATCACCGAGTTGCGCCGCGCCGGATACGACATGGTCGAGCCCTACTTCGTGGACGCGCTGCCACCCGGCTACGTGTTCGAGCAGTATCGGCAACTGCCGGCGCGCGTCACGCGTCGCGTCGTGGATGGCGACATCGTCGACACCGGCGATCGCGCGTACGAGGTGCTGCACCTGCCCGGCCACTCACCCGGTTCGATCGGCCTGTGGCACGCGGACAGCGGCACCTTGTTCTCCGGCGACGCGCTCTACGACGGGCCGCTGCTCGACGAAATACCCGGCTCCGACATCACCGCGTACATCGCCACGATGGAGCGGCTGCTCACGTTGCCCGTGCGCGCCGTGCACGCAGGCCACGACCCCAGCTTCGGTCGCGACCGGCTGCGGGAGCTGTGCCGGGCGTATCTCGACAAGCGCAGCTGACGCTCGTCGGTTGTTGCGATCGCCGTCGTCGACGGTGCCTCACGACGGCCTCCCGAGCAGGAACGCCTCGAACGCGGCGAACTCCTCCACCGTGGCATCGGTGGCGGTCATGGCGCTCAGGTAGTGCGGCAGATAGGCCAGCCGCGCGGCGACCGGCTCCGACGTACCCACCGCGTAGTAGCCGACCTGGCTGTGGTAGAGCAGGCGGGCGCGCACCAGGGCGTCAGCCGGGTCGAAGCCGTATCGCGCGAACATCGACGTCAGGGTCGCGAGTCGTGTCTCGTCCGCGCGTTGCACGCGGACGGCGATGGCGTCGTCGCGGCGACCCCAGTCGCGGACAGCGAGGTCGAGCGCCGGGTTGTAGAGGTGCTCGTCGGCCCAGCACTCGAACACGCCGAGGCAGGCCGCGGCCACCGACGGGGCGACCCGAGCGCTGCGCTCGACGATGGACTGCGTGTTGCGTTCCCAGATGGCCAGCAACGCTTCGAGGAGCTCATCGCGATCGGCGAAGTACCAGTAGAAGCTGGACCGGGCTACGTCGAGTGCATCGGCCAGCACCAACACCTTCAGCTGGTCGATCGGTTGATCGGCGAGGGCAGCGAGCGCCGCACCGATCCAGTCGTCGCGGCTCGCCTTCGTGTGCGGAGGTGATGCCATCAGTCCGGTGCCGCCCCGCCCTCGCCGACGCGTCGCGCCACGAAGTCCTCCATCGCCGCGAGCGTGCCGTCGTCGAGCGGCGGCGGCTCGTAGTCGTCGAGCACCTTCTTCCACACGGGAGTGGCCCGTTCGTCGCACCGTCGCGACCCTTCCTCGGTCCACTGCTCGTAGTTGGTGCGGGAGAACACGATCGGTTGGTAGAACGCCTTCTCGAACCGTTCGATCGTGTGGCTGACGCCGAAGAAGTGTCCCCCCGGCCCCACCTCGGTGATCGCGTCGAGCGCGAGCTCGTCGTCGTCGACCACCAGCGGCTGCATCGATTCGGCGAGCATCTGGCACATCTCGATGTCGACGACGTACTTCTCGTACGACGCGGTGAGACCACCCTCCTGCCAACCGGCGGCATGGAAGATCCAGTTCGCTCCGCCGTTGATCGCCCCGAACATGTTCATCATCGTCTCGTAACCCGCCTGGGCGTCGACGCAGTTGGATGCGCTCGACCCCGA
>JAYVMH010000276.1:0-5972 GCA_043759015.1 Actinomycetota bacterium | reverse complement strand
GCGGCCTCTCGCGGCTGCGTCACCTGCGGGTTCGGGGCCGCGGTGGGGCGAACCGACGCGAAATCGGGGGCGCGCGGCCCCGCCCCGGCGGCCCGGATTGCTCAATGCAACAGTGCCGCCTCGACTACCAAAGCCCCACCACCCTCTACACTGCCGCCATCATGCGCCGACCGTTGGAACTCCCCCACCCCGAGCGCTCGGCGGATCTGGTGGCACCCCGGTCCCATCCGACTGGCGGAACCCCGGTCCCTTCCAACTGGCGAGCGACACCCCACCCGTAGAACCGAACGCGTCTCCTGGTGACGTGTCGTGACCGGACCTGCGGCTACCGAGCAGGGCCGTTCGGTTCGGTCGCAGTCTGGTGTTGTTGAGTTCGACGGCTTGATCTGGCCCCGGGGCGACGGTCCGGGGTGGCCCCATATGGCGGGGGACGTTAGCTAGTCGCGGGCTAGCGGTGGGCTAGCGGAGAGCCCGCCGACCGCGGTGAAGCCGCGCCGGTGTGACGCGATCGATCGGGTCCGTCTGTCTGACAGTCCACCCGATGACACCGATGTGGTCGAGGTCAACTCCGTCCACGACCGGGCTCGAACGAAGCCTTGCTCGCTGTTCGGTGTCGTCGCCTGCGGGCCGTCGGACTCGGATGCGCACCCGCCAAACTGCACCGCCCACATGGGGACAGCGTCCGGCGGCCATCGGCACGATGGTTCGGCGAACCGGGGGAGTGTCGGCTCACAAGTCGGCAGTAGCGGGGTTCAACGGGTCTGGAGGGGGTACACGGACACGTGGAGCCAGTGGGCTCACCGACCAGGAGGTCACGTCATGCTCGTTGGCTTTGCACCGATCGCCGGTCATCACATCATCGGTTGGTTGGCAATCGGGCTCATCGCCGGTCTCGTGGCCGGCGTGGTCGTGAAGGGGAGCGGCTTCGGGCCCTTAGGCGACATCATCGCCGGTCTCGTCGGCGCGGTCGTGGGCGGGCTGCTCTATCACGCCCTGACCGGAGCCCACACGTCGCCGAGCTTCGTCGTCGAGCTGATCATCGCGTTCGTGGGTGCGGTGCTCGTCCTTCTCATCCAGCGCGCACTTGTCCGCCGACGTCACGTCTGACTCGTCTCACGCTCGTAAGGTCGCAGCACGAGTAGTAAGTACCGACTCGGGCTGCGCATGCTCGCCCGCACCATCAGACCGAGGAGATCGACGCAGGTTGATGCGTCGGTGTCACTGGCATCTGGTCCGGTCCGCCCGACGGACCAACCGTCACTTCCGTCAGACGACGGGAGTGACCACCGGGTGCGTGGCGGCAGTAGGCACCCAGCGCAACCGGTCGCTGTCCGAGCCCGGCGCCACCGGGGAGATGGTGTGGCAAGATCCGTGAACGCTCGGTGGGGGAACGCGTCGGAAGGGGACACATGATCAAGTCGCTCTGGGCATCGGTTCAGGGTGATCCGGTTTTCATGCGACGCGTGAACGGCTGGCTCACCATCTTCTGGATCATCATGATCCCAGTCTCGGTCGCCACCGGCTGGGTGAACAGTGTCACCTACGTGTCCGGGTTATCGCTGTGGGCGCTTGTTTCCGGGCACTGGTCAGCATGGCAGGCCGCCCGAGTCGAAGTGTCCCAGCAACGCGCTGAGGACAAGGCGGCAGAACACCCGGTCGAGGACCGCGTCGTCGAAGCGATCGTCGAACGAACTGACATCAACCCGACATGACCCAGCCACGCCTCGGGGATCGCTATCGAGACCGGTGCCCACGCGTTGCTGAGGGCACCGGTGCGGTGGCGGTGGTCGCTTGCTGCCAGGGTGAGACCTCGTCGCAGACGGCGTCGTCCTGTCGTGGTTCTTTGCTCGTGGTTCGCGGGCGGTCCTGATCCGGTCGATCGCGACGCGTACGTCCTGTGCGCGTCGAAGCTGCTGCACCGAACCTGGAATCGGCGAGACATCTTCTCCAGGATCGACGAGTTGCTGAAGCGCGAGCGCAGGGCGACCACGGGCACGCCCATCGATCTGCCCACGCAGGCCACCGAGCGAGACGTCGCCAGCGCGCTGGATCGAACACGTTCCCGTCGGCTGCGTATGGTCCTTACCCGGCTCGCCGAGCGATACAGCTGAACATCTCTCGTCAGATCGACCCGGAACGCCGACGGTGGCAGAATGAACGGGGATCGAGCGAACGCTCGATGCGGGTGCGCACCGCGGATGCTGACACACTTGGCTTCCGACGAACCGAGCAGCGCGTAGAGCTGTGGTGTTGGCCTTCGGCACCGTCGCCGCGGACCGGCGCCTCGAGCGATGCCGGGGGGCTGCGATGAGCGAGGGCCACGAGGTATCAATGGTCATCACGGAGCGTGCGGTCCTTGATGCGCTCCCGCATGCCCTCGTCGTGACGGATCCGACGGGTCGGATCGTGCTGTGGACCCGTCCTGCCGAACAGCTGTATGGCTGGTCCGAGCGCGAGGTTCTCGGCCGACCGATCATCGAGGTCCTTTCACCGCTCGCCGATCTCGAGCGGAACACAGCCGATCTTGCTGCGGTTGCATCGGGCACCACGATGAGTGGCGACCGTACCGTCCGACGCCGCGACGGGCTACCGATACGGGTCCTCACCTTCACCAGGGCGGTCCTCGGGCCTGATGGTCAGGTCGCGGCGATCGTCGGCGCGTCCGAAGACGTGACCGTGCTGCGGCGCACGGAGCAAGGGGCGCGGGAGCTTGCCGGACACTTTCGGTTGGCGCTCGACGCGGGCGGGCTTGGCACCTGGCGGTGGGACATGACGACAGGCCAGACGGTGTGGGACGAACAGCTCGAGGCGCATTTCGGGCTGCCACCGGGAGGGTTCGACGGGACCTTCGACGCCTATGTCGCACGCCTGCATCCCGAGGATCGTGAAGCGGTCCTGACCAACGTCCGTGACGCCGTAGCCGCCCGGGCCACCTATCGGGTCGAGCACCGTGTCGTGTGGCCAGACGGTTCCGTCCACTGGATCGCGTCGGCTGGCGCGGTGACCGTTGACGAACACGGCGAGGTGACCGGCACCGTAGGGTGCGTCCTTGACGTCAGTGAGCGCGTCAGCAGGTTGCTCGAACGCGAACGCCTCGCCCGTGAGGCTGTCGAGATCGCCGAACGTGAGCGGGTGCAACGCCAACGACTCGAGTTCCTCGGGGCGATCAACGATGCCCTCAACGCGTCGACCACGGTCCGAGAACTCATGGTCAACGTGACGGCCAGCACCGTCCCGCGGCTCGGGGACTGGTGCTCCATTCACCTACTCGAAAAGGGCGCCCGTCTCCCCGAGGTGGAGATCGCGCACGTTGACCCCGAGATGGTCGCGTACGCCCGCCGGTTGCAGGAACGGTTCCCGTATGACCCGGACGCGGCGACCGGCATCGCCCATGTGATCCGCACCGGTGCAACGGAGTTTGTTCCCGATCTCACCGAGGCCGTCATGACCGAGCTGAACGCGACCGATGACGAGCGAGCGATCATCGACCAGCTCGCGCTGCGTTCAGCGATCGCGGTGCCGATCATGAAACGGGGAAGAACCCTTGGCGCGATCCAGTTCGTGATGTCCAGTTCGTCGCGCCGCTACACCGAAGACGACGTCACCTTGGCCCACACCGTTGCCGGTCGCATCGCGTCGAGCCTGGAGAACCACCGGTTGAACGACGAGCAGAGAAGCATCGCCCAGACCCTGCAACGCAGTCTGCTCCCCACGTCGCTCCCGACGATCCCGACCGTCGAGATCGCCGTGCGCTACTGGCCTGCCGGTGAGACAACCGAAGTTGGTGGCGACTTCTACGACGTCTTCGGTCTCGACATCAACGACCACTGGGCGATCGTCATCGGCGACGTCTGCGGAACCGGGCCCGCAGCCGCTGCCCTCACCGGCCTCGCCCGTCACTCGATCCGCGACAGCGCCTGGCACGCCGACCCCCCAGTCGAGGTGCTCCGCTCCTTGAACCGGGCGATCATTCGTTCGCAGTCCGGATCGTTCCTCACCGCCGCCTACGCGGTACTGAACACCGCCTCCCGCCGCCCAGAACTCACCGTTGCGTGCGGCGGTCACCCCCTCCCAGTCCACGCAAACGCGACCGGCGCAACCCGGATCGGTATCCCCGGAACACTGCTCGGAGTGGTACCCGACGTCGACCTGCACGCCCACACGACAACACTCTCCAGTGGCGATTTCGTCGTGTTCTACACAGACGGCGCAACCGATCTACCCGCCCCCCACGCGCTCACTGCTGAAGAGTTCACCGGCCTCGTCGAGCAAGCCGCCCACCACAGCCACACCGCACAAGCACTCTGCGACCGCCTACAGGATGCACTCGAAGCGATCCTGCCGTTCGAGCAACGCGACGACGACATCGCACTGCTCGTCCTACGGGTCGCTGACCACGAGCAATCTCGCAGCTGAGCGCCGAGGTCTAGCCTCCACGAACTACCCCGATCGAGTTCAGCCGCCTCTTAGCAGGGCAACCGAGCGAAGCCTCAATGGTGCGAATCGAACACGCCGAGCGAGCGCGAGTGCGGGACACTCAACTGTCGCTCGTAGTCCTGACTAGGCATCACGACGGGTGCCGTGCGCGGCCACCGACGCGTGCGCGCCCGCCAACCCTGCCCCGGCGATATCAGGCGGCGAAAGCCACGGCCAGCCGGAGGCATCAGTCCCAAACGAGCGGCTCTGCGAGACACCTCCTCGGCTGGCATGGCCGTCTTTGGTGCGCCGGGCCGTGCAGGCGACCGCTCGCAACGGGCATGTCGCCTGGACGGACGGGGAGTGGCACGATCGAAGACGCCGGTCCGTCGAACATGGCGGTGGTTACTGGGGGTAGGCCGCGGTGTCCTTGGAGGCGTCGGTCGCGTCGAAGGAGGACAGTTTGGAGGCGTCGCCTCCGAGGTTCGAGACGATGGTGACGAAGTCGAACTTCATTAGTCCTGGGTAGGAGTGGTCGGCGTCGCCGGGGCCGCCGGGCAGGCGAACGGGAGGGAGGCGAGGTGATGGATTCTGCCGAGCAGGCCGAACTCGCCGCCGGTCACGTGCGCCGTCGGCTCGACTGCCTGATCGTCGATCTGACCGACTCCCGTGACCGTTCTGACATCGCCGATGTTGGGCGCTGGTGGATGTCGACGGGTTTGTACGCGACGGTCGGGTCGGTCACCGTGCTCCTCGAGGGTCTCGTCGCGGTGCAAGATGGGCTCCACGCGATCGTGAGTTCGTTCGACGGGCATGTGAGCGCCGATGATCCTGCGCTCGACATCAGCCTCCTGCTCGACCGCACCGGCCCTGCGCTCTACGTCCCCGCGACGACGATCGACCGTCCGATCAGGTCGGTGCGGTCGTAGCCACGGACGATATGGGTGGCGTCCATGAACGGCCTCCCGGGTCGAGCCCCTGCCGCTGGCTTTGCGCTGGATGCTCCCGGGAGACCCACCTATCGACCGTCCGACTTTTCCCGTTCGTGGAAGCGTTTCGTTCGGATTTGGCGCCGTTGGTCGTCCCACCCGTAGAACGGCGTCGTTGCGTTGAGGATTGGGAGGCGCCGCACGATCCCCGAACGCAGCAGCCCCCCGAAACCTGGCTGTCAGGCGAGCCGCCAGGTGTTGCCGCCGTTTCGTTTGGCGTCGTAGAGGGCGCGATCGGCGGCGTTGAAGAGTGCTGTCTCGTGGCTTTGCCCGTTGGTGGGGTCGTGGAGTGCGATGCCGATGCTGGCCCAGATCGTGGGTCCGGTTGCCAGTTCGTTGTCCGGCCGGCTGGAACGAGCGATCTCCTCGATCAGGGCTTCCGCCACGATGATGGCGCGTTCAGCGTCGACATCGGTGAGGATCACTGCGAACTCGTCGCCGCCGATGCGGGCGACCTGATCACCGGCGCGTAGCCGGCGTCGTAGCGCGCCAGCGACCCGGGTGAGGATCTCGTCGCCGCACCGGTGACCGAACTCGTCGTTGACTGCTTTGAACCCGTCGAGATCG
>JAYVMH010000275.1:0-2772 GCA_043759015.1 Actinomycetota bacterium | reverse complement strand
CGGCCAGCCATCCGGCGAGCATCAGCACGTCGCCTCTCACCCTTCTCTCGGTCAGCATGGCGGTCCACAACGCGACCCCGCCGGCGATGGTGGTCGCCGACGGGTTGACCACGGACATGGCGAACCACGCGATCGGAGTGAGACCGACCACCATTCCCAGCAGGAGCGCCTTGTTCGACGTGCGGACGCAGCGGCCGATCGCGGTGCCGACCAGAGCGATGCCGAGCAGGCCGTTGAAAATGCGGGCGACGTAGAGGTACCACGTCGGGCTTGGGAGGAACGAGGCCAGGCCGGGTAGAACGTGTCCCCAGATCGGATACTGGTTCGCAGTCGTGACACGATGGCCGAGTGCCGTGCTGTCCACAGGTGGCCCTGTGCAGGCGGCCGTGACATCGGTTTGGAACGCGAAGCAGCCGGGATCGGGGTTGCCGACCATCGAGGGAACGTCGAACTGGGAGCCCGCGACGGGCTGCTCGACCGGCGTACCCCCTCGCTCACCGCGGACCAGCGCGGCCGACGCGATCGCGTGGCTGGGTTCGTCCGGCCCCGCGTATCGCGGTACGGCCAACGCCCACGAGGCGATGATGACGGAGACACTGATGAGTGTTGCGGCAGGTCCAGTCAGAGTCGGTCGCGCCACGGCGCAAAGCTATCCGGACGCGTCGACTGCCAGGAGTACCTGGCAGCTCAACCGAGCGAGAGTGTGCCCACCCCGAGCGACACCACACCGTGCGCAACGCCAGGGTTCGCCACAGAGAAGCCTTCGCGGCTGATGCGCATCGCGGACAGGCTCGCGTCGTGGCGATCGCTGATGCGTGTGGACACGGAGTAGCGGCCGTCGAGCAGCGGGACACTCGTGAACTCGACCCGCACGGTTCCCTCGCCCTTGAGGGGGCCAATGCCCTGCTCGATCAGGTCGAAGTCGATCTCGTAGACGGTCTGCCCCGTGAGCGACACGATGCTGACGTTGAGGAGCGGTTGCTCGACCACCTGCTCGGCCGCGAAGCCGACCTCCAGCACCAGCGGATCGCCCGGGTTGATCACGCGACGCTCGTGGTCGTGTTGGCAGTGCAGTTGGACGGACGGGATGCGCAGCGGGCTCCCTGTGTCGTCGACGCCCGCCTCCAGCAGGTTGCCGTGCAGATGCTCGCGGAACACGCGAATGGCCTCACCGGGTGTCGAGTCGGCGACCAACTTGCCGTGATGCAGCACGATGGCTCGTTGACACACCTGGCGCACCACGTCGGCGGCGTGCGTGACGACGACGATCGTGCGACCCTCCTGCTGGAACTGCCGCACGCGGTCCAGGCACTTCTGCTGGAACACTTCGTCGCCGACGGCGAGCACCTCGTCGACGAGGAGGATGTCGGGGTCCAGGTTGATCGCGACCGCGAACCCCAGCCGCACGTACATGCCGCTCGAGTAGTGCTTCACCGGTTCGTCGATGAACGTGGCGAGCTCGGCGAACTCGACGATGTCGTCGAAGCGTCGTTCGATCTCACGACGGCTGATGCCCAGGAACGCCGCGTTGATGTAGACGTTCTCGCGCCCGGTGAGCTCGGGGTGGAAGCCGGCGCCGAGCTCCAGAAGCGTCGCGATGCGGCCCCGCAACTGGACCTGACCAGTGGTCGGCCGCAGGATGCCACTGATGCACTTCAGCAACGTGCTCTTCCCGGAACCGTTGTGACCGAGGATGCCCAGGGTCTCGCCGCCGCCGATGGTGAGGCTCATCTGCTCCAACGCGGTGAAGTCGCGCTTCTTGGAACGCCCGAGATGGATCAGCCGCTCCTTCATCGAATCGGCGCGGTTCTCGTGGAGGTGGAACACCTTGGAGATGTCGGTGGCGACGACGGCGTCCATCAGAGCATCTCCGCCAGGTTTCCCTCGGAGCGATCGAACAGCTGGAGCGCGAGTGCGAGCAGACCGAGCGACACGACGCCGACGATGCCGATGTTGCGCAGGTACCACCAGCAGCTCTGCAGGGGCAGCAGGTTGCGGGTGCCCACGGAGGCGCTGCCGTAGAGTGCGCGCTGGAAGGTGATGATCACCGACGTGATCGGGTTGACGAGCGGCAGCCACGTCGGCACGTGCTTTCGCTCGAGCCAGTGGCCGACCCGCATGTACTCGTAGATGATCGGCATCGCCCAGAAGAACGCGATCAGCGCAAGGTCGAGCAGGTGCTGGGTGTCGCGCGCATACACGTTGACGACGCTGATGATCAACGCCGCGGAAGCGAGGAACAGGCTGAGGGCGAGGATCGCGAACGGCAACAGCCAGACGTACGCGAGGTCGACGTGGTGCCGCGCCACGATCAGTACCACGAGGAACGTGGTGAACTGGAGGCAGAAGTGCACCAGCGCGCTGCCGAGCGTGGCCAGGGGGAGCACCGCGCGGGGAAAGTTCACCTTGCCCACCAGGTTGGCGTTGATGGTGATCGACTGCACCGAAGTGACCATCGAGGTGTTCACGAGCGTCCACACCACCAGCCCGCTCATCAACCAGACCGGGAATGCGTCGAAGCCCTGACCGAGGATGGAGAACGCCACGCCGTAGATCACGAGCAGGAAGACCGGCTGGATCATGGACCACACGAACCCCAGCGCCGAGTTCTTGTAGCGAACCTTTAGCTCCTTGCGGATCAGGCTGGCCAGGAGCTCGCGGAACGACCAGATCTCCCGAAGGTGGGCGGGGATGCTGCGCCGGGCCGAAATGATGCGAAGCTCCGCCGATGGCCCTCCGGTCGTGGTCATGATCCGTCGAGGATACCGGTCG
>JAYVMH010000274.1:0-5986 GCA_043759015.1 Actinomycetota bacterium | reverse complement strand
AGAGCCTGCCGCGTCTGCTCGACGACCGTGTCGATCGGTTCGTCGCCGGTGGGGAAATTGACGACGGTGGCGACCCTGACGTTCGTGCCCCACAACTGCTCGACGGCGTGCACGACGTGTCGCGGCCACACGCACACGGCCGCCGTGCTGCCGTGAGGGCCGTGCGCCTTCGAGCACAGGGCCGTCACGTCGTCGACCGCGGCGTCGTCGCCCAGCTCGGTGAGGTCGAGCAGCGCGAGCGCGCGACGAGCGGTCGAGACGGGGTCATGCTCCATGACGTTCACCCTAACCAGGGTCGCCGCGGCACCGGTAGGGACGGCAGACTCTGGTCCATGACGGATCTGCTGTACCTGCGCGATGCCTATGCCACCCGTTTCACGTCGCGGGTCACCGATGTTCGCGACGGCGCGATCGCGCTCGCCGAGACGTTGTTCTACCCCACCGGCGGAGGTCAGCCCCACGACACCGGCATGCTCGCCGGCCTGCCCGTGACCGAGGTGCGCAAGGAAGGCGCCGGTGTGTGGCACGCCGTGGACGGAGGCCCGTTGCCGTCGGTCGGCGACCTTGTCGACGGTGTGGTCGATTGGGATCGCCGCCACCAGCTGATGCGCACCCACACCGCGCTGCACGTGCTGTGCGGGGTGATCTGGAACGAGTGGCACGTGCCCGTCACGGGCGGCAACATGGAACCCCTCTCGGCCCGCATGGACTTCGAGTTCGACCCCGTCCCCGAGGGTTTCGCCGCGCGGATCGAGCAGCTCGTGAACGCCGAGTTCGCCGCCGATCGCCCCATCGAAGTCGGATTCCTGCCCCGCGACACCGCGGTGCACGACGAGGACCTCATCCGCACGAAGGTCTCGCTCATCCCCGAGTCGGTCACCGAGATCCGAGTAGTCGACATCGTCGGCCTCGACAAGCAAGCCGACGGCGGCACGCACGTACGCACCACCCGCGAGGTCGGTCGCCTCCGCGTCGTCAAGCTCGAGAACAAGGGCAAGGGCAACAAGCGCGTGCGAGTGATCATCGAAGACGCCTGAACCGGGAGTTCGCGTCAGTCCGCGCCGATCTGGGACAGGTGGAGTCGGTACGTGGGCCAGACGATCTCGGTGCCGTCGGGGCGGTAGGTGTGCCAGAGCGCGTGCGAGTCGCGCCAGGTTCGAAAGCCCTGGTTCTTCCAGATGTTGTGGTGCTCGCACAGGGGTGCACCGTTGGCGACGTTGGTGGGCCCGTGCCGGCCGTGGGGGTGGACGTGATCGGCCTGCGACTGGCTTGCAGGCCGATCGCAGCCCCGCCACACCCATCGTCGAGCCGAGAGCAGCACGGCTTCGCGGAGCTGACCGGTGAACAGCCGCTCCCGGCGTCCGAAATCCAGCACGACATCGTCGCTGCGCAACACGATGCGCGGCACCTTGCCGACGATCGCCGCCGCAACCACCGCACGCGGGTCGACCACGTTGCCCCGGTCGTCCTCGCAGCGGCGCGGCGGCGAACGTCAACCGCGTGCGCCAGTGCCTCCACGGCAGCAACGGGCATCGACACCAGATCGGCGATCTCGGGTACAGAGACGGGCGCGCACTCCATACCGGCAAGCCAAGCAGAAGGGTGTGACAGGGTTCAGACGGACGTGGCGCAGAACGTGTCGCCCTGGGGCAACGACTGCAGGGTGCTCACATCGGCGTTGCCGTACAGGGCGGTGAGCATGCCCTTCACCATTCCCCGATCGACCGCGCAGATGACGGGGTGCTCGATCGCCACATCGCCGAACGGACAGTGGTTGTTGATGATGCGCATCTGGTTGTTGCGCTGGTCGGCGTGGGCGGCAAAACCGTGGGCCGTGAGTGCGTCGGCCACCGCCTGCATCGCGGACCTCAGGCTGCGCTGACCGACGGCGAGGTCGGCGCCCGTCATCCCCTGGGCCATGGCCTTGCCGTACTCCTGGCCGACTTCTTCCGCCATCGCCTCGGCGTCGGCGCGAGGCAGCAGTCGCAACGCCCGGCCGAGGAGCGACAGCACCAGATCGTCGCTGTGGACGGGCACGTTGGCGATGGACTCGACCTTGGCATCGATCGGCACCCGATAGTGCTTGCTCGGCCGGCCTGCGCCCGCCCCTTCCGCCCGCTCGATGACGACTTCCAGGTAACCGCCCGCCGACAGCTTGTCCAGGTGATGACGGGCGACGTTGGGGTGCACGCCGAACCGGTCGGCCACGAGCGCTGCGGTGACACCTGCCGCCGAATCTCGGGCCATGAGGTAGATGCCTCGCCGCGTGGGGTCGCCGAACGCATCGGTGATGGCCGACACGGTGCTCGTGAAGGAGGCCGAGTTCGAGGGCACGCGGGTATTCTACCTATCCGCGTAGTGGTAATTCGCCGCTGCGCCGCACAGCACCCACCGGAGGCCCACGATGCCCGCACCCAGTTACGAGCAGATCATCGACGTCCTCCGCCCCGTCGAGGACCCGGAGCTGCATCGCAGCATCGTCGATCTGGGGATGGTGCGCTCGGTGAACGTCGCCGCGGACGGCGCGGTCGCCGTGCAGATCGCGCTCACCGTGCCGGGCTGCCCGCTGCGCAACGAGATCCAGAACCGGGTCACCACCGCGGTCATCGCACTCCCCGGCGTCACCGGCGTCGCGCTCGACTTCGGCGTGATGTCCGACGACGAACGGGCCAAGGTCCGCCAGATCATGGGTGGTGCCGGCCACGGTCACGACCACGCGCCCCAGGGCGGGCACGGTCATGCCGAGGGCAAGTCGGTCCCGTTCAACCAGCCGGGCAACAAGACCCGGCCGCTGCTGATTTCCAGTGGCAAGGGCGGCGTGGGCAAGAGCAGCGTCACGGTGAACCTGGCCGTCGCCCTCGCGAGCCAGGGCTACAAGGTGGGCGTGGTGGATGCCGACATCTACGGCTACTCCGTGCCCCGCATGCTCGGCACGGACCGCGATCCGGTGGTGATCGACGACATGCTGATCCCGCCCGAGGCCAACGGCGTCACGTGCATCTCGATCGGCTACTTCGTGCCCGAAGGCCAGGCGGTGATCTGGCGCGGTCCGATGCTGCACAAGGCGCTCGAGCAGTTCCTGGCCGACGTGTTCTGGGACGACCCCGACTTCCTGCTCATCGACATGCCGCCCGGCACCGGCGACATCGCACTCAGCCTCAGCCAGTACCTCCCGCGCGGCGAGGTCTACGTGGTCACCACGCCCCAACCGGCGGCGCAGAAGGTGGCACGGCTGTCCGCGGCGATGGCGCAGAAGGTGAACCTGCCGGTGAAGGGCATCATCGAGAACATGAGCTGGTTCACCGGCGACGACGGCACGCGTTACGAGATCTTCGGCGCGGGTGGCGGCAAGGAGCTCGCCGACGAGCTGGGCGTGCCGCTGCTCGGCCAGCTGCCGCTGGTCCAGGAGCTTCGCGAAGGCGGCGACGACGGCAAGCCGATCACGGTCGCCTACCCCGACAGCGAGGTCGCCAAGGCCTTCCAAGCGATCGCCACGCGCATCGCCACCGAGCTCAAGCCGAAGAAGGTCTTCAGCGCGGCGCTGAAGATCAACTGACCCGTCCGTCGGGTCGGTACACGGCCAACAGCATGTGCGCATCGACCCCGCCGAGCGCAGCTTCGATCAGTGCTCGACGTTCCTCCGTGGCGCTCCACCAGTACGGCGTCATCTCCAACAGCTGCCGCCGGCGAACGGGTTCCACCAGATCGACGCTGAACCGCACCGACTCGACGCTGTCCGGCGCCGGCCCGTCCTCGTCGTCTCGGTGCTCCCGCGGCGTGTCGTAGATCAACGCCTTCAATCCGGCGAGGTGATCCGAGCCCGGTGTCACCACCACCGCCACACCGCCCGGGGCGAGCACGCGCCGCATCTCCTCGAACGACCGCGGCGCGAAGACGTTGATGATCGCGTCGAACGATCCGTCGGCGAACGGCAGGCGATAGCTCGACGCGACGGCGAATCGGTGCTCGTAGCGCTTCGCGGCCGCGCGAACGGCGGCACGCGAGATGTCGATCCCCCATCCTTCACGGCCGCCGGCACACGCCCGGGCAAGGTAGGTGCCCTCGCCGCAGCCGGCATCGAGCACCGTTCGCGCGCCGGAGGCTGCGACCGCTGCGGCGACGGCAACGATGATCGGGTCGTAGCAGCCGGCGTCGAACACGGATCGGCGGGCGCGCACCATCGCGTCGTCGTCGCCGCTCGGGCCGCCCGCGCGCCGGCCGCCGACCACCAGGTTCACGTAGCCCTCGCGCGCCACGTCGAAGGAGTGGCCGGACGCGCACCCGTACGACTGATCCCGGCGCTCGAGCGGATGTTCGCAATGCGGACATCGGAAGGTCACGTGCACGGAACGAGTATCCCAGGACACGTCTGCTAGGAACACGACATCATGAACACCGATATCGCCGGGACCGGGCTCGACGCCGGCCGACTCCAACGAATCGCCACCCACCTCGAACAGTTCTACATCACACCCGGCAAGATCGCCGGCGCGCAGGTGGCCGTGGGCCGAAGGGGCAAGGTGGCGTATCACGCCGCGCTCGGCGAGCGCGACCGTGAACGGGCCGTTCCGCTCGGTGACGACACGATCTTCCGGATCTACTCGATGACCAAACCGCTCACCTCCATCGCACTGATGACGCTGTTCGAGAAGGGCCTCTTCCAGCTCGACGACCCGGTGTCGCGCTTCTACCCGTCCTGGCGCAACCATCGCGTGTGGGTCTCGGGCGACGATCCGGATCACATGGTCACCGAACCCGCACATCGGCGCGTGACGTTCCGCGACCTGCTCAGCCACACGAGCGGCCTCACCTACGGCGGCATGCTCGCGGGCATGCCCACCCACCCGATCGACGCCGTCTACCAGGCGAACCGCATCCGCACTGTCGGCGTGCACCTGACACTGCACGACTTCATGGAGAAGCTGGCGCTCGTGCCGCTTCGCTTCCAGCCCGGCACGGCGTACCAGTACTCGCTCGCCACGGACGCCTGCGGCGCGCTGGTGGAGAAGATCAGCGGCATGCCGTTCGCCGAGTACCTGCAGGAGACGATCCTCGACCCGCTCGGCATGGTCGACACCTCGTTCCAGGTGCCGGCGGAAAAGGCGCACCGGTTCGCTGCCAACTACCAGCGCAACCCCGACAAGACCACGACCCTGCTCGACGACCCGACCACCAGCGCGTACCTCCGGGCACCCACGTTCGTGAGCGGCGGCGGCGGGCTCGCGGGAACGCTGGCCGATTACAGCCGGTTCTGCGAGATGTTGCGCTGCGGCGGCACGCTGGACGGTCATCGCATCATCGGGCCGCGCACGTTGGATCTCATGCGACTCAACCACCTCCCCGGCGGAAAGGACCTCGCCGACCTCGACGTGGCATTGCTGATGCAATACGGCAGCGTCGGAGTGGGGTTCGGGCTCGGTTTCGCCAGCACCATCGATCAGGTGACGACCGGTGCGCTGACGCGCGACGACTTCTACTGGGGTGGCGCGGCCTCGACCGTGTTCTGGGTCGACCCCGCCGAGGACCTGTGGGTGGTGTTCATGACCCAGCTGATGCCGTCGGCATCGTTCGACTTCCGCGGTCAGCTGCGCAGCCTCGTGTACAGCGCCATCGTCGACTGAACGTCACCGCGGCGACAGCGCCGCCACGAACCGCTCGATCGCCGCCGCCACGTCGGCTGCATGTGATTCCTGCATGTTGTGCTCACCGCCGGGGATCACCTCGAGGTGCGCGTGCGGCATCTTGCCCTCGAGGTAACGGCCCGACGTGCGGTACTCCTCGCGATCGAGCTCGCCTGCGAGCACGAGCGTGGGCACCGCGATCTGCGCGACCCGTTCCATCACCACCGCATCGTGCTGCAGGTTGAGGTTGGTGGCCTGGGGAGCGACGCCGAACCGGTGCGCGTTGCGCCGCGACCGTTCGTTCCAGGCCTCTCGCTTGACGGGGTCGCGGAAACCGGGCCCGGTGTTCAGGACGATGATCGCGC
>JAYVMH010000273.1:0-13321 GCA_043759015.1 Actinomycetota bacterium | reverse complement strand
GTTGGCCGGCGATCACGTCGAGCACGCGACCCTGCACGTCGATCACCCGGAACTGCGAATCGCCGCCCTGGAACGTCGCGACCGGCTTGCGCTCGCGGATGTCGATGGTGACGCCGTGGGGGAACTGCGTGGAGACCTTTGCCCGCTCGACCCAGGGAACGCTGCGCAGTCGCTGCTCGGCCGCGGCGGTGTCCACCAGGAGCACCGGATGGCCTTTCAGCGAGTGGACGACCTGCGTGAGCACGTCGGCGTCGGTGTACACCGCGCCCTGGACACGAACGTCGCGCACGTCGAAGATCGGGGACGCGACGACCGCGATCGCGCCGACGACGGCCAGGACGATCGCGCTCGCGATCGCCACCCAGATCAGTCGTTTGCGGCTTTCGGCGCGCCGGTTGGCGATCCGGCGGGCACGGATCCGCGGATCCATGCTGCCGCCCACGCTGCTTCCGGCTGCCAACTGATGGACCTCGGGCCCGTCGTCGAGGTCGCCGATGACGACCGTCGACCGGCCACCCGACGGATCGGTGCGGGCCTCACTTCGGAACCGTTGCCCCAGGTTCTGGTCCAGGTAGACCGTGTCGGGAACCTCTTCGTGGCTGATCACGATCGTGCGCCGCGAATCCTCCGCGACCGGCTGGCCGTCCATCTGCTCGTGGTGCCGGTCCGCGTCGTCGATGAACTCGTCGTCATCATCAACGTCGTCATCATCGAAATCGTCCAGCTCACCGAGACCGAGCAGTCGGTCGATCGACGGGTCGTCGAAGTCGTAGCCCTTCGGCGGCGGATGCTCCGCCGAGAAGGCGACGTTCAGCTCGTCGAGCACGTTGTCGGGAACGTGCTCGGGCAGCGGCTCGGGCGCTTGGCCGCGGTGCTTCACAGCAGCACCCCCTCCCGGTGGTCCGGCTCGATGTCGGTGAACCCCACCAGTCGTACCTCACTGCGGAGCAGAAATCCGGTCATTTCGAACACAACGGCTCGCACGTGCTCCATCACGGCGCGCACGTCGGCGGCCGTGGCACCCTCGCCGGCCTGGATGAAGTTGGCATGCTTCTCGCTCACGCAGGCGCCGCCGATCGTGAACCCGCGCAATCCTTGTTGGTCGATGAGCTGCGCTGCGGCGAGCTCGCCGGGCACCGGATTGACGAACACCGACCCCGCGTTCTGACCGCCCGGCTGGTGCTCGCGCCGCCACCTGACGATCTCGGCGATCATCGCCACGGCGTCGGTGACGTCGCCACGCATCAGCTCGATCGTCGCCTCGAGCACGATCTGGTGATCAGCGAGGTCCGAGCCACGAAACCTCAGGCCCAGCTGCTCCGCGGGCACCCACGCGTCGCATCCGCGATGCACGTCGAACAGATGGACGTCGACGACCGACGCCGTCATGTCGCTGCCGTGCCCGCCCGCGTTCATCCGCACCGCACCACCGACAGATCCGGGCACGCCGACCGCCCACTCGAAGCCGGTCAACCCGGCTGCCGCAGTGCGGCGGGCGAGCACGGGAAGCGCAACCGACCCATCGGCCACCACCCGGACGCCGTCGATGAAGATCCGTTCGCCCAAAGCGGAGAGTGAAACCGCAATCCCTTCGAACCCGCCGTCCGCGACGAGAAGGTTGGAGCCGCGCCCGACCGCCAGCACGGGCAGACCGGTGTCGCGGACGACGTCGCCGACCAACACCAGGTCGGCCATCGAGCGCGGCACCGCGAACACCGCGGCCGGGCCACCCAGCTTGTAGGTGGTGTGCGGTGCGAGCGGCTCGTCGGCCCTGGCGAACGACTTCAGTCGAGCCAGCGCCCGCTGCCGGCGCTCCTCCAGGCTCACGTGGCCCGCTGCCGCTGTTCGACCCGCAGCGCCGCCCTGCGCGCCTGCACCTCGTCGGGCAGCGAAGCAATGTCGCCGCAACCCATCGAGATGCACACATCGCCGTCGACGAGCCGCTTGGCGAGGAAGTCCACCAGGTCCGCTCGGCGCGGCAACCACGCCAGCGGCGTCTCGGGATGTGCGTCGAGCACTGCGTTCACGACGAGCTTCCCCGTCACACCCGGGATCGGGGTCGTGCCCGAGGGGAAGATGTCGGTGAGCACCACCAGGTCCGCCTCGACGAACGCGTCGCGATACTCCGGCGACATCACGGCCATCCGATTGAACCGGTTGGGTTGGAAGACGGCAACGACGCGCTTCCACCCGTCGCCACTGCCCTTGGCGGCGGCGATCACCGCGGCGATCTCGTTGGGGAGATGGGCGTAGTCGTCGACCAACGTCGCGCCGCCGTCGACACCTCGCACATCGAAGCGGCGGGCTACGCCACCGAACTTGGCCAACGCTGCCGCGGCCACGTCGAACGCCACACCGATCGACACGGCCATCGCGATCGCGCCCGTGGCGTTGCGCACGTTGTGCACGCCTCGCAGTGGCAGCGACACCGACCCCAGCCGCTCGCCGTGGTGGAGCACATCGAACGTGAACGCACCTCCGGTCGGGGTGATGTTCGCCGCCACGAAGTCGGCGGCGGGTGACGTGCCGTAGGTGATGACCGTGTGCTTGCGCGCCAGCTCGGCGCACTTCAAATCGTCGAGGCACAGCACCTTCGGACCGGGGATCTGGGCGAGGTACGCGTCGAACCCCTCGACGATGGCCTCGTAGCTGCCGTAGTGGTCGAGGTGATCGACTTCGACGTTGGTGAGGATCGTGCCGTGCAGCGGCAGCTCGAGGTGCGTTCCATCGCTCTCGTCGGCCTCGACGACCAGCCACTCGCTGCCCGTCCACTGGGCACCGGTACCCATGTCGGTGACGTCGCCGCCGATCACGAAGCTGGGCCGCAGGCCGGCCTGGGAGAGGATCAGCATCAGCATCGACGTCGTCGATGTCTTGCCGTGCGTGCCGGCGACACCGAGCGCCTTGGCCTCGGCACAGATCGCCGCCAGCATTCCCGAACGATGCAACGCCCGGACACCGCACTTGCGCGCCTCGTCGAGCTCGACGTTGCGCGCAGGGATCGCGGTGGAGTACGTGATTGCATCGCGGTCGCGCACGTGGGCGCGTTCGTGACCGACCTTCACCCGTACCCCGGCGGCACGCAGTCGCTCGAGCACGCTTCGCTCGCGGATGTCGCTGCCGGTCACGTCGTGGCCCATCTCCGCGAGCACGATCGCGATCGCGCTCATCCCAGGCCCGCCCACACCGACGATGTGATATTTGCCGGGGCTCGACAGATCGATTGGGGCCTCCGGGGGGAGCACGCTCACCGCGCGCTCCCCTGCCGGGCCACACGCTCGATGAGCTCGATCAGCGCGCCGCTGCGGTGAATCGCGCCCGCTTCGTACGCACGGTGAGCGATCACTGCGAGGCGCCCGCGGTCGAACATCAACGCGTCGATCTCGGCGCCCAGCCGCTCGCCGTCGAGGTCGTGTTGCTCGATCAGCAGTGCAGCGCCCTGCTCGCTGAGCACCTTGGCGTTGTCGACCTGGTGGTTCTCCGCCGCCCCCGGCCAGGGCACCACGATCGCGGGTGCGCCGACGCTGGCCAGCTCTGCGATCGTGCCCGCGCCGCCTCGCGTGACGAGCAGGTCGGCCGCGGCGTACAGCTGCGGCATGCGGTCCTCGTACCCGATCACGCGGTACAGGATGCCCGACGTACCGTCCCGACCGGGCGCGGCGTCACCCACGTTGCGCTCGCCGACCACGTGGTACACGGCCAGATCGGTACGGTCCGCGAACCGTTCGACCATGTCCGTGACCGCTCGATTGACGGCCACCGCGCCTTGGGAACCGCACACCACCGCGACCACGAAGCGATCGCGCGGCAGCTCCAACTCACGGCGCGCCTCGGGCCGTTCGCGATCGCGGTCCAGCGCGACGATCCGCTGTCGGACCGGAGCGCCGGTGAGCTCCGCCCGCGGCAACGCGCTGCCCTCGAACGCGACCGCACAGGCCGCCGCCCTTCGCGCCATCAACTTCGACACCAGACCTGGTCGGCAGTCGTAGCTGACCACGACGTACGGGACGCCGAGCCGTCGCGCCGCCCATGTGGCTGGAAAGCTTCCGTAGCCACCGACGTTGATCACCACACTCGGTCGCAGACCTCGCATCAGCGTTCGGGCCGCACGTGTGGCACGCACCAACTTGGGCAGGAACGCCAGGTTGCGCCTGCTGAGACTGCGCTGCAGCCCGACCACGTCGAGCAACGTGTACGGATAGCCGGCTGCGGGGGCAAGTCGGGTTTCGACCCCGCGCCGGGTGCCGACGTAGTGGATCGCGCTCCGGTCGTGCCCTGCGGCGACCAGACCCTCGGCGATCGCCAACGCAGGCAGCACGTGGCCGGACGTGCCGCCCCCGGTGACGACGGCGAACGTCGCGGGCTCGTTCATCGAACGTTGCGGGCGACGTTCAGCAGCAGCCCGGCGGCGATCAGCGTGACGAACAGCGAACTACCACCCGCGGAGAAGAAGGGCAGCGTCAACCCGGTGACGGGCATCAGGCCGGTGACGCCGCCGACGTTGATGGCGGTCTGGACCACGAACCACCCGACGATGCCGCCGGCCATCAGGCCGTGGAAACGATCGGGCGTGGCCATCGCGATCTGCACCCCGGCATAGGCGAGCACCATGAAGCCACCGAGCACCGCGACGACGCCGATCATGCCCAGTTCCTCGGCGACAACGGCGAAGATGAAGTCGCTGTGGGCGAGCGGTAGGAACTCACCCAGCTTGTTCTGACCGCGGCCGACGCCCGAACCCGTCACACCGCCCTGCGCCATGGCGATCATCGCCTGCCAGGTCTGGTAGCTGAGGTGATCCTTGTGGGCGGCGATGTCCATGAAGGCCGTGAAACGGGCCTGGCGGCGCGGGCTGGACCACACGAACGTCATGCCCGCGAGGCTGCTGGCAAGCCCGGTGATGGCCATCGGCACCACGGGCGCGCCGGCGATGAACGCCATGACGAACACGATCGCGGCCAGCACGATCGCGGACCCCAGGTCGCCCTGCGCGAGGCACAGGGTGCACGCGACGAGAGCGAGCCCGAGCGCGGGGAACAACGTGCGCGCGGGGTCGTGCATCTCGTTGCGTCGTTTCGCGAGCAGGTCGGCGCACAACAGCAGCAACGTCAGCTTCAAGAACTCACTGGGCTGGAAGTTGACCGGGCCGATCACGACCCAGGAACTCGCCTGGTTCACGCGGCTTCCGATGCCTGGCACGAACGGCAGCAGCATCAGACCGCACGTCGCCAGGAAACCGGGTACGACCAGGCGACGCCACCGCCGAGTCGGCACCCGCATCGCGAACCAGAGCCCGACGAAGCCGAGCACGGCCCACAGCAGCTGGCGATCGAAGACGCGCCACGGCGAATGGCCCTTGTGGAACTGGCTGATCGACGTCGCCGACAGCACCATCACGAGGCCGAGCATCGTCATCACGGTCGCGACGACGGCGATGAGGTAGAACGCAGTCGGCGGTGGCCTGTTGGGCTTGCGTTGCTCCGTGTTCCGAGCGGGGTGGCGACGCATGGCCGCGGCGCGGGCGAGTGCCGCCCGTCGGCGGTCGCCGATGATGGTGGACGTCGACGTCATGCCGACCGTGTCCGTTGCGCGAGACCGAGCACGAGACGCTTGAAGTCCTCGCCACGCGCGGGGTAGCCGCCCTCGGGGTACCAGTCGAAGCTTGCGCACGCGGGCGACAGCAGCACCACGTCACCCTCGACGGCGAAAGACGAGGCATTAGCGACGGCCTCTTCCATCGAACCGGCAACCGCGGTCGGGCAGAACGGCTCGAACGCCGACGCGACCATCGAGCCGGTCTCCCCGAGCCCCACGACGGCTTTCACGCGCGCGTGCTCCGTGGCGAGTGCGGCAAGGTCGAGGCCCTTGTTCCGGCCACCGGCGAGCAGCACGATGTGGTCGAAGCCACGGATCGCTGTGAGCGCGGCGTGCGGAGTCGTGGCCTTGGAATCGTTGAACCAACGCACTCCACCAATGGTTGCGACCGGTTCGATGCGGTGCGGTGGGTGGCGGAACGTGGCCAGGGCGGTGCGGATGTCGGCTTCGGCAGCGAGCCCCGATTCGAGCACGAGCGCGGCGGCGGCGAGCGCGTTGGTGATGTCGTGCGGAAGCTGTCTGGTCATGGCCGAGACGTCGGCGATCGCACCTCGGGGTCCCACGAGCACGTCGCCCTCACGGCGGTAGTCCCCGTGCTCGGCGGCGAAGGTGCGGATGACGGAGCCCGGCAACGCTGCCGCTGCGGCCTCGAGGTTGCGCAACACGATCGGGTCGTCGGCAAACCCGATGGCCACATCAGTCGGCCGTCGATGCTTCCACAGCCGCGCCTTGGAGGCTTCGTACGAAGCCATCGACGTGTGCCAGTTCTGGTGGTCCGGCGCGAGGTTCAACCACACCGAGGCCTCGGCACGGAACGAGAGGGTCCAGTTCAAGCGGAAGCTGCTGCACTCGACGACGAACATATCGGCATCGGTGGCCAGTGCGCCGACGAGAGGGATCTCGGTGTTGCCCACCGCAGCCGCGTGGTGACCGGCAGTGTCGAGGATGTGCGCAGTGAGCAGGGTGGTGGTCGTCTTGCCGTCGGTACCCGTAACGGCCAGCATCGGTCGCGGACCGCCGACGCGTTCCTGCTCCCACTCGTACGCGACGTCGATCTCGGTGCGCAGGGGCTTGCGGCGCGCGATCGCCGCCGTCACGACCGGATGTGTCTCCGGGACGCCGGGCGCGGGGCACACGATGTCGGCCGCCTCGACGATGTCGAGCAGCGCGCCGCCGTCGGGTCGTTCGACGAGCGTGGTCGCAAGCGCCGCGGCCATCGACCGCTTCGCGTCGGTCGGGAGGTCGTCGGCCACGATCACCCGCCATCCGTGTGCCACGAGCGCCGTCGCCAGGGCGTCGCCACTGAGGGCGATGCCGTAGACGAGCGCGGTTCGAGTCATCGGATCGGCCTCACAGGTTGTTCGTGATCTTGGTGAAGTCGCCGATGAAGATGGCGAGCGCGGTCGCCACGAAGATGCCGCAGATCAACCAGAAGCGGATGATCACCGTGGTCTCGGGCCATCCGAGGAGCTCGAAGTGGTGGTGGATGGGCGACATCCGGAACAGGCGCTTCTTGCGGCCAGATGCCTTGAACACACCCATCTGGACGGCGACCGAGCCAGCTTCCATCACGTTGATGCCGCAGATCAGGACGAGAAGCAGTTGGGTGTCGGAGGTGATTGCGAGGAGCGCCAACGCCGTGCCGATCGCGAGTGCCCCCACGTCGCCCAGGAAGATGCGCGCCGGCGCTGCGTTGAACCAGAGGAAGCCACCGCATGCGCCGGCGAACGCCGCCGCGAACGCCGCGAGGTCGAGCGGGTTGACGACCGCCGCGTACACGTGCGGGTTGCGGAACGCCCAGTAGGCGATGATCGTGAACGCGAGGAAACCCATCATCGCCGAGCCGCCGGCGAGGCCGTCGAGGCCGTCGGTGACGTTGACTGCGTTGCTGGTGCTCCAGATCATCACCCCGGCGAAGACGACGAACAGCGCCGTGGGCACGTGCCATCCGGGCAGGGTCGCACGGGTGAACGAGATCGTCTCGCTGACGCGGGTCGCGGCGACCAACCACCACGCGAGGAGGATCGACAGCGCGAGCGTGATGTAGCCCTTCTTCTTCCAGAAGATGCCGCGGTTGTGGCGCTTGCGGACTTTGATGACGTCGTCGAGGAAGCCCATCAGCGCCATCACCATCACGCCGACCCACATGATCATCGTCTGGTTCGAGAACACCAGCCCGCTGCGCACGTGGGCCACCACCCAGCCGATCGACGCCGCCGCCACGATGGCGATGCCACCCATCGTGGGCGTGCCCTGCTTTGCCATGTGGTGCTCGGGGCCGCGGTCCTCCTTGCCCAGGATCGGCTGCCCGAGCCCGCGGGAGCGGAAGAAGAAGATCAGGATCCGCGTCGAGACCATGGAGGCGACCATCGCGACGGCGCCGGCGATCATGACGGCGATCATCGCTCCGCCTGCCCCTGCGACTGGAGAACGGCCCGGGCCACCTGGCGATCGTCGAAGGGGAGCACCCGGTCGCCGATCGTCTGTGTGGTCTCATGGCCCTTCCCGGCGATCACCACCACATCCCCGGCGGTCGCCACCTGGAACGCTAGTGCAAAGGCTCGGCGGCGGTCGGGTTCGCTCACAACACGGCCACGGTAGTCGGCAGGTACCCCGTCGATGATGGCATTGATGATCGCAGCAGGATCTTCCGAACGGGGGTTGTCAGAGGTGACCACCACACGGTCCGCGATCGACGCGGCGACGAGCCCCATCTCAGGGCGCTTGTCGCGGTCGCGGTCGCCACCGCAGCCGAACACGGCGATCACGTGCCCCTCCCCCGCCGCATCGCGAGCCGCCAGAAGCGCCTCGCGCAACCCGTCGGGGGTGTGGGCGAAGTCGACGATCACGGCGAACGGCTGCCCTACATCGATGGGCTCGAAGCGGCCGGGCACGATGCCGGCCCCGGCGAGCCCTCGCGCGACGACCTCCACGGGGATGCCGAGCGCGACACCGACCTTCGCCGCCGCGAGGCTGTTCATCGCGTTGAACCTTCCGCCGAGACCGACCTCGATCCGTTCGCCACGCCACCGATACGAATGACTCGTCGGCGACACCACCAGGTCGTCCATCTCCGTGGCGGAGAAGCCGTCCATCGGGATGCGGGCCGTGTCCGCGAGCAGGCGTCCGTGGACGTCGTCGAGGTTGGTGACACCCCGATCCGACAGCTCGGGGGCGAACAACGCGGCCTTCGCCGCGAAGTACCGCTCGACCGTACCGTGCAAGTCCAGGTGGTCGCGGCCGAGGTTGGTAAAGACCGACACGTCGAAGTGGCACCCGGCGACACGATGCAGAGCGAGCGCGTGCGACGACACCTCCATCACCACCGCCGACCGACCCTCGTCGACGAAGGCGGCCAGCCGCTGCTGCAGTTGGGGCGACTCGGGGGTCGTGTGCGGCCCGGTGAGCGTGCCGATGACACCGGTGGGGAATCCCGCGGCCTCGAGGACGGCCGCCACCAGGCTCGCCGTGGTGGTCTTCCCGTTCGTGCCGGTGATGCCCACCATCGTCAACGCCCGAGACGGGTGACCCCAGAACGACGCAGCGATGCGGCCCATGGACGATCGAGTGTCGGCAACGACGATCTGCGCCACGCCGTGCGGCAGCTCGAGTGGCCGATCCACGAGCACCGCGGTCGCGCCGGCCGCCACGGCCCCCTGCGCGAGCGTGTGCCCATCCACGTGCTCGCCGCGGATGCAGCAGAACAGCGACCCGGCTGCGACCTCACGCGAGTCGTGCACCACCGACGTCACCACGATCGCGGCGTCGCCGCGCAAGGTAGCTCCGTCGATCAGCAGATCGCCGAGAATGCGGCTGGGCATGGTCACCCCGCCGGGGGGCAGCCGGTGTCGCCGGGGGTCGGGGTGATCTTCAGCTCGTGGATCGCCGCGGTCGCGATGCGAGCGAAGAGGGGGGCGGCTGCCTTGCCGCCGAAGCGGTCCGCCGAGGTCGGATCGGGTTCATCGATCGTGACGAGGATGGTCAACTTCGGCGCCTGCGCCGGGAAGAACCCGACGAACGTTGCCCGATAGGCGCGGGTGGTGGAGTCGCCGTACCCACCGTTCTGCGCCTTGTACGCGGTGCCGGTCTTGCCAGCGACGGCGAACTGATCGACCTTTGCGTCCTGTCCCGTGCCGAGGCACACGACATCACGCATCATCGCGGTCATCGTGTCGGCAGATGCCTTCGAGATCACCGTGTGCGTCGCCGATGGCGGGGTCGCCTTGACGCGACCGTCGTCGCCGATCGTCGCCTTCAGCAGCTTCGGAGCGACGAAGGTGCCACCGTTCGCGACCGCGTTCACCGCCGCCGCGAACTGCAAGGCAGACGCCTGGTAGTGGTAGCCGAACGTCACCGTGACCGCCTCTGTGCCCTGCCACTTGTTCGGCGGGTCGATGATGCCACGCGTCTCACCGGGGAAGTTGAGGGCGGTCTTCTGCCCGAAGCCGAACTTCTGGAAGTAGGAGTAGAGCTTCTCGGACCCGATCTTCTGCGACAGCAGGTACGTACCGAGGTTCGACGAGTGCACGATGATGTCGTGCATGCTCATCGGCACGGTGCCGTGCGGCTCCGCGTCGTGGATCGTCTGCACCCACTTCGTGCCCTCGTTGAACACCATCTTGCCAGGCACGTCGATGATCGTGTCGGGCTTGGCGACACCGGAGTCGACGACCGCGGAGAGGCTGAACACCTTGGCCACCGAACCTGGCTCGAACGGCACGACGGCGGCAAGGTTGGCAGATGTCACCTTCACCACATCGGTCGAGTCGCGCTCGACGTTTGCGATCGCGTAGATCTCACCGGTGGCCGTGTCCATCACGACGACGGTGCCACCTTTGGCCTTGAGCCCGTCGACACGCGCGAGGAGCGACTGCTCCACCTGGAACTGGAGCGAGCGATCCAGAGTCAGCACCAGATCGGTTCCGGGTAGTGGCTCCACCGTGGTGGCGCCCGAACCGGGGATCGACCGCCCCTTGGCATCGTGTTCGCGGATGCGCTCGCCGTTCTTGCCGCCGAGGAGATCGTTGAACTGCAGTTCGAGGCCGGCCGTGCCCGCACCGTCGGTGTCGGTGCGGCCGAGGATGCTCCTGCCGACTGCACCACTCGGCAAGGTCCGCTTGTCCTCGTGCAACACGTCGATGCCGGGCAGGTTGAGGGCTTGCACCGCTGCGGCGACGGTGTCGTCGACCTGACGGGCGACGTACAGGAAGCTCTTGTCCTTCGCTACGAACGCCACGGCAAGCGCCTGTTGGCGTTCGGGCGGAAGCGCCAACATCGACGCCAGCATCGCGGCCGTACCGCCTGCATCGGTGACGAGCTTGGGGTTGGCCATGATCGTGCTGGACGGGACGCTCAGCGCCAGCTCGGCCCCGTCGCGAGCGAAGATCGTTCCCCGTTGGGCGTGGAGCACGGACTCCGAAACGCGCTGCGCCCGACCCGCGGCGACGAGCGAGTTGCTCCCAGCCGTCTGCAGGAACGCCACGCGGGCGATCACGATCGAGAACAGGACGATGCTGCCGAGAAAGACCGCGAGCAGACGCGACCGCGGGTTGCCGGCACGGAACGTCATCCGCAACGCGGGGGTCGACGCCCGCGGGTTCTTCGCCCGCTTCGCGCGCACGTCGGCGGGGGGACGCGACGTGCGCGCGGCGGGGCGGGGAGGTGTGTGCTGAGTGTGACGCCCATCCGACCGGGGCCCAGGTCGGCGTGGAGCGGTGTGTCGTTCGCTGGCGCGTCGTTCCGTCGCGTGCCGTGCCGTGGCGCGGTGGGCGCCGCCGTGCGTGCGGCCGTGGGTGGGGCCACCGGCCTTTGATCGCGGGTCGATCTCGCTGCTCACGGGGCGCTCCCTGCGTGCGCCTTCAGCACTGCGTAGTCCTGGAACTGCTGCTGCACCGTGACCTCGTAGTGGTGATCTGCCGGCGCGCCGCTGCGCTGCACGGTCGCGATGACCTGCGGGTCGAGTAGTACGAACTGCGTCTGTGTGGCGGGCACCATGCCGAGCGCGCCGGCCATCGCACTCAACCTCCCAGGAGACCTGAGCTCAGCGCGTTCGCGGCGCAACACGTCGTACTGCTCGTGCGAGGCGCGGATCCGTCGATCGAGCGTGTCGAGGGTGAGCTGCCGGCGGGCCAGCTGGGTTTGGAACGCCGCCGCCCCGAGCATCAACCCGAACACGACCGCACACCCGACCCCGATCATGCGGGCAGTCCGCCGACGGGGTTCGACGACGACGAGCGTCGGGCGGGGGGTGACCCCGGCCACCTTTGCCGTCGACTTCACGAGCGCGCGCGAACCCTGATCGTGGTGCACGCGACTGCGTACGACCGAGCTCCGTTCGGCTCGTTCGCTTCGTTCTGCTCGTACTGCCAACGCCATGACGGATCAGCGCCCGCCGCGGGTCGGGGTGTCGGTGATCCGCTCGACGACGCGGAGGCGCGCGCTTGCCGCGCGACGGTTGCTCGACTGCTCGTCGACGGCGGGGGTGCGCGGCACGCCACGCACGAGGCGAACGGTCTGCACGGCGTCGCAGACGCACGGCAGCTCCGGCGGACACGTGCACCCACCCGTCTCGGCATCACGGAAGGTCTTCTTGACGATCCTGTCCTCGCCGGAGTGGTACGACAGCACCGCGATCCGACCGCCGGGGGACGTGCGGTCGATCGCGGCGCCGAGTGCAGTGGGCAGCGCGTCCAGTTCGCCGTTGACCTCGATGCGGATGGCCTGGAACGTGCGCTTGGCCGGGTGGCCGCCCGTACGACGGGCGGCAGCAGGAATGGCGGTCACGACGATCTCGGCCAGCTGCGACGTGGTCTCGATCGGTCTGGCCGCGACGATCGCGGCGGCGATGCGACGAGCGAAGCGTTCGTCGCCGTAGTGCTGCAGCACCCGGCCGAGTTGGTCCGCGGGGTAGCCGTTCACGACGTCGGCGGCCGACCACGGTTGGGTCTGGTCCATGCGCATGTCGAGCGGCGCGTCGAGCCGGTAGCTGAACCCGCGGTCGGCGACGTCGAGCTGGGGTGAGCTGACCCCGAGGTCGAACAGCGCGCCGGACAACGTGTCGATGTTGAGTGCGGCCATGGCGTCTTCGAGGCCGTCGAATCGTGTGTGGTACACCCGAACCCTGGAGCCGAAACGGGCCAGCCGCTGCTGGGCGGCAGCGAGCGCACGTTCGTCGCGATCGATCCCGAGGATCGAGAGGTGCTGCCAGCGGTCGAGCAGGTGCTCCGCGTGGCCTCCACCGCCGAGGGTCGCGTCGAGCACGAACCCGGAGGGGACCGGGCCGAAGACGGCACCGATCTCGTCGACCATCACGGGGAGGTGATGGAAGTCCGTTGCGCTCATCGGAATCCGTTCAGCAGGTCGGCCCGGCCGTCTGCAGCCCCTCGGCCCGCCGGTGCCGCCGGGATGTCTCCCCGGTCGGACGAAGCGGAAGCGGGCGGAGTGAGGGCTGTCCATCTTGCGAGCCGAGAGGCTGCAGACGGTCGGGCGTGCTGTCGAGCGGGCTGCTCGAAGTGGATGAAGGGTGTGCTGCCGATTCGGCGGTTCGCCTCTCCTCCTTTTCCTGTGTCGTGAAGGTGCGGGTCGTGAAGGTGCGGGTCGATGGTGCAGGTGCTCATAGGTCGCCCGCTCGCGATTCGGTGCCGGCTTCGTCGACCCGGGCGTAGCGGTCGGTCGACCAGATCTCCAGGCGGTCGAAGCTGCCGGCGACGACCACGGTGCCCGTCAG
>JAYVMH010000272.1:0-6015 GCA_043759015.1 Actinomycetota bacterium | reverse complement strand
GGCGCACGAAGTCGCCGACGCGCTTGGGAAGGTCGCCGGCGACGCTGCCGGCACTGGCCAACGCGGCGGCGGTGTGGCCACCCGCGCCCAGACCGGCGCGCTCGAACATCAGCGTCGTGTTGGCCACGGCCCAACCGTTGTTGGTGCCCCCGATGATCGCATCGTCGTCGACCCTCGCATCGCTGAGGAACACCTCGTTGAACAGCGCGCGGCCCGTCATCTCGCGCAGAGGTCGGACGTCCACGGCCGAGGCCTGGTGCATGTCGAACGCGAACCAGGTGATGCCCTGGTGCTTGGGCACCTCGGGGTTCGTGCGGGCGATGAGCATGCCCATGTCGGCGATCTGCCCGCCGCTCGTCCACACCTTCTGACCGTTGACGACCCACTCCTCGCCGTCCTTCACCGCGCGGGTGGCGAGCCCGGCGAGATCGCTGCCGGCGCCCGGCTCGCTGAACAACTGGCACCACGCCAGCTGCCCGGTGACGATCGGGAGGATGTAGCGCTCGATGTGCTCGGGCGTGCCGTGCACCGCGATGGTGGGCGCGGCGAGGAGCATTCCGAGGCCGCCCGGTGCGGGCACTGCGCCCTTGGTCATGATCCGTTGGCCGACGGTGATGGCGTCGTTGCGCGCCAAACCCTTGCCGTACGCGTGCACTGGCAGCGCCGGCGCAGCCCAGCCGGAGGTGCCGAGACGTTGCCACCATTCGGCGACGGTGAGATCGGGGTCCCAGTTCGCGTCCAGCCACGCGTCGAGCTCGTCCAGAGTGTCAGCCATCCGTCCAGCTTCACCCGCCGACCCGGGCGCGTGCGACTCGGACGACCCGCTTTTGCCTTTCGTCAGACCTGGGCGATGTACATGATCGCGCCCGTGGGGACCGGCGAGCCCTGGCGAGGCTCCAACGTGATGGCCCACGCCGACGGGTCGGTGGAGGTGTGCACGATCCGGTGCACGCTGCCCGAGGCCGCCAGATCGAGCACCGACATCGGGAGCGCGTCCTTGCCCGCGATCAGCCACAGCTCGTAGGCCTTCGCCGTTGGGGCAGGCGACAGGTTCTCACCGATCAACACGGCCTGCCCCATCGACGCCGACCAGGCAACCTTGAAAGTGCCCGCCGCCGCGCCCTTGGGTGCAAGGTCGACCATCCGCACGTCGGGCCGTTCCAGCAACGCGGCCAGCTGTGCCGCGAATGCGTCGGGCTCGCTTCCACCGCCGACGGCAACGACGCCGACCACGATCGCGAGCACGGCCGCGGCGGCGACGAGCAACATCGCGGCACGCCGAGTCGTGAGGTGGCGAGTCGTGAGGTGGCGGGCGATCGGGACGACCGTCGGCGACAGCTGGCGGGTGGTCGCGATGTCGGCCATCACGCGCTGCTTCAGCGACGCGGGGGGTGGCGTCGCCGACGATTCGGCCACGTGACGGAGCGTCTCACGGAAGGCGACCACGTCGGCGCGGCAGACGTCGCACGATTCGTAGTGCGCCTCGAACGCCTGCCGCTCGTGCGGGTCCAGGGCATCCACGGCGTACGCGGCCGACAGGTGGTGCAGGTCGATGTCGCTCACCATTCACCTCCCAGTTCGTCGCGCAGCCTGATCAGGCCGTCGCGTATGCGGCTCTTGACCGTTCCCTCCGCGACCTCGAGCACCAGGGCAACCTCACGGTAGGTGTGACCGCCGAAGTAGGCCAGCGTCAACGCCTCGCGCTGCAGACCGCTCAACCGTTCCATCGCTCGCCGCACTCGCGCCGAGTCCATCGACGCCTCGGCCTCGGCGACGACGACGTCGTGATCACCGATGGCCTTCGCCGCATCCCGCTCCTGACGATCGCGCGACTTCTGCTCGCTGCGCACCCGATCGATCGCCCGGCGGTGTGCCAACGTCGTCGCCCACGAGCGCGCCGAGCCCCGCGTGCCGTCGAAGCGCGCCGCCAGCCGCCACAGCTCCACGAACACCTCCTGCGTGACCTCCTCCGCTTGCGAGGGGTCGCGGACGACGCGCAGCACGACACCGTGGACCATCGGCGACAACTCGTCGAACAGCGCGGCAAATGCAGACTGGTCGCCGCGGCCCGCCCGGCGCAGCAGCTCGCCGGCGGGGTCGCCAGCGGCATCGGTGTCGGTGGCGCGGGGGTCCGCCTCGTCGGCCTGCCGGGAGCGCATCGACCTCAGGATTCCCATCAGGTCTCCCGCGTCGGGTCGGCACCGCTCGCGCACGTCACGGCGATCGTTCGGAGCCGGCGACGGTGTGGATGGGTGGTGGCGATGCGGGTGATGCGGCCAATTCTCGCCTACCGGCGACGGTCGTGGCGTCGATGCCGTGAATCGCGCTGCCGGTAACGTGACCGGGATGACGGGACGTCAACTCGGTCGGCTCACGGCAAGGGCCATGCAGGCCGCCCGCCCGTCCGCGATCCGCGCCCGTGCTGCGGCGTTCGGCCAGGAGCTGAAGGAGGCATACGAAACCGGCAAGGGCGAGGAGCCGACGCCCGCCGACGACGACGCCACCGTCGACGATGTGACCGAGGCGATGCGCGGCGTGGACTGGGCCAAGGTGAGGTCGGCCACCGCCGGCAGGACCGCCGAGGCGAGCCAGGGCGTCAGGGCCATGGCGCAACAGGTGGATTGGGCGAGGGTGCAACCTGTGGCGGCGCAGGTGTCGAGCGCGTTGATCGCTGCGGTCGCATCGGGTCAGATCCCACTCGGTGGCGCGCTCGGGGCCCGAGTCGTGCGCACGATCATGAACGACCGCAACCTGGCCGCCCGAGTCGGCACGACCTTGGGCACCGGCGGCGCGCGATCGATGCCACCCGACTTCCGTCCGCTGGTTCAGGGCGTCATCGACACCACCGCTCACGACCAGTAACCGGGTCGCGCCGACGGCCCACCGTGTCGCATCTGGGCCATTTTCGTTCCAGCTTCCGAGACGAAATCCACCGGAAGCGGTTTTGGGACGATCCAACCCCAGAAGAACCGACCCACACGGGCGTGGGCCGGGCGCGGGCGCAGGGCAGGCGTGCGGGCAGGGCCGGGCAGGAGCGCGGCGCGGGTCTCCGACTCCGCTTTCGCTACAAGACGTAGCCTTTGGGGATCACGACGATGCCGTGGTCGCTGATCGTGAACCGTTCGGCGTCGGCGTCGCGGTCGAAGCCGACGCGTGTGCCGGGTGGGATCACCACGTTCTTGTCGATGATGCAGCGGTTCACACGCGCGCCCGCGCTGATCGCGACGCCGGGGAACACGATGCTGTCGGTGACGTGCGCGTCGTAGTGCACCCGCACGCCGGGCGCGACGATCGACCGTTCCACATGCGCGCCCGACACGATCGAGCCGGCGCACAGCAGGCTGTTGTCGACGAACGCCGGCTCGCCGCCCGCACCACGCGAGATCTTCGCCGGCGGCTGCGAGTCGTGGCTGGTGTACACGGGCCACAGGTCGTTGTAGAGGTTGAACACCGGCACCGGGGCGAGCAGGTCCATGTTCGCGTCGTAGTAGGAGTCGATGGTGCCGACGTCTCGCCAGTAGCCGCGCTCGCGGTCGTCCTGGCCCGGCACCACGTTCTTGGAGAAGTCGTAGACATGCGCCACACCGGCCGCAGTCAGCGCAGGGATGATGTGGCCACCGAGATCGGTGTAGAGGTCGTCCTCGCCGGTGGGGCTGACGATGTCGACGAGCGTCTTGGTGTCGAACACGTAGTTGCCCATGCTGGCCAGGCAGCGCGTCTCGTCGCCCGGCATCGTCGGCGGGTTCGGCGACTTCTCGTGGAACGCCTTGATCTTGCCGTCGGTGTCGGACTCGATGACACCGAAGCTCTTGGCCTCCTCGAAGCCGACCGGGATCGCCGCAACGGTGACGCCGGCCTTGGAGTCCAGGTGCTGGTTGACGAGCTGGCGGACGTCCATCCGGTAGATGTGGTCGGCGCCGAACACGCACACGACATCGGGATCCTCGTCGCCGATCAGGTTCAGGTTCTGGTAGATCGCATCCGCCGACCCGGCGAACCAGTGCGGGCCTCGACGCATCTGCGCGGGCACCGGCGTCACGTAGTTGCCGAGCAGGGTGCTGAACCGCCACGTCTGGCTGATGTGGCGGTCGAGGCTGTGGCTCATGTACTGGGTGAGCACGACGATCTTCAAGTAGCCCGAGTTGGCGAAGTTGGACAGCGCGAAGTCGATGATCCGGTAGCCACCGCCGAACGGCACGGCAGGCTTGGCACGATCCATGGTGAGCGGCAACATGCGCTTGCCCTCTCCGCCGGCAAGGACGATGACGAGCACCTTTGGTTGGGCCATGTCTGCGAATGTACATCGTGACCAGCCCCGACTTGATGGGTTACCGTCATTCCGTGGCCCCGCACCGAAGGACGACTCCGCACTGCTCGGCGCAGGGCAGCGCGACATGAAGGTGCTGTTCGTCTCCCCCGAGTGCTACCCGCTCGTCAAGACCGGCGGCCTCGCCGACGTGGCGGGCGCGTTGCCCTTGGCGTTGGCACCGCTGGGGGTGGAGGCGCGGGTGCTGCTGCCGGCCTACCCCGGCGTGCGCGATCACGTGCGCGGGGCGCGCAAGATCGCCCCGCTGCCGGCGTTGTTCGGGGGTGAGGGTTCGCTGCTGGCCGGAACCACCGCGCAGGGCCTGCCCATGTTCCTGATCGACGCACCGCACCTCTACCAGCGCAAGGGCGGCGGCCCGTACCTCGGACCCAACGGGAACGACTGGCCCGACAACCACCTCCGGTTCGCAGCGCTCAGCTGGGTCGGTGCAGCGATCGGCATGGGGCGCGCGGGCAACTGGCGACCCGACGTCGTGCACCTCCACGACTGGCAGGCCGCGCTCACCGCGGCGTACCTGCACTTCGACCGCGACCGCGCTTCCGCTCCGCCCACCTTGTTGACGATCCACAACCTCGCGTTCCAGGGGCTGTTCGCACCCGAGGTGCGCCGGCCGTTGAAGCTGCCCGTCGAGGCGATGCGGGTCGACGGGATGGAGTACTGGGGGAAGTTGAGCTTCCTGAAGGCCGGCGTGCAATGGAGCTCGCACCTCAGCACCGTCAGCCCCACCTACGCGCGGGAGATCCTGACCCCGAACGAGGGGATGGGCTTCGACGGATTGCTGCGCGTCCGGTCGCATGCGCTCACGGGCATCGTCAACGGCATCGACGACACGGTCTGGAACCCCGCCCTCGATCCGCACCTGGCCGCGCCGTACTCGAGCCGACGTCTGGCGCCGAAGGCGGCGAACAAGACCGCGCTGCAGGTCGAGCTCGGGCTGCACGTCCGTAGGGATGTGCCGCTGTTCTCGGTGGTCAGCAGGCTCACCGCGCAGAAGGGCCTCGACCTGTTGCTCGACGCACTGCCGCGCCTCACCGCGTCCGGCGCGCAGCTGGCGGTGCTCGGCACCGGCGATCCGGTGCTCGAGCAAGGCTTTCTCGAGTGTGCACAGCGGCACGTCGGCCAGGTCGCCACAGTGGTCGGGTTCGACGAGGCACTGTCGCACCGCATCCAGGCCGGTGCAGATGCGGTGCTCATGCCCTCGCGCTTCGAACCCTGCGGCCTCAGCCAGCTGTACGGGCTGCGCTACGGCACGCTGCCCGTGGTGGCCCGCGTGGGTGGCCTCGCCGACACGGTGATCGACGCCAACGAGGCAGCGCTGCGCGATGGCGTCGCGACCGGGTTCCAGTTCAGCCCGGTGGAGGTCGAGCCGTTGGCGGCGGCGATCGAACGGGCGGTCGAGCTCTTCGCCGACCCGACGGCGTGGCAGCGCACCGTACGGCGGGCGATGACCCGCGACGTCGGCTGGTCGATCGCGGCAGGCTCGTACGTCGACCTCTACCGGCGAATCACGGCGGCCCGCGCCCGGTAGCGTCGCGGCCCATGGCGAGTTGGTTGATGAAGTCCGAGCCCGACGTGTTCGGGTACGACGATCTGGTCCGGGTGAAGCGCGAGGGCTGGGACGGCATCCGCAACTACCAGGCCCGCAACTTCCTGCGCGAGATGCGCAAGGGCGACCAGGTGATCTTCTA
>JAYVMH010000271.1:0-6019 GCA_043759015.1 Actinomycetota bacterium | reverse complement strand
AGCGGTTCACGACGGACGGCGGTCTCCAGCGCTGGACCGAACCCACGGATCCCTCCTTGCTCCCCGAGCTCACCGTTCAGCAGGTCTTCTATCCGTCGCCCGACGGTACCCGGATCCCGATGTTCGTGGCGCACCGCACCGACGTCGTGCCGTCGGCGAGCACTCCCCTGATCCTCACCGGGTACGGAGGCTTCGCCATCGCCGAGTCGCCTTCGTGGATGCCGAACCTCGCTGCGTGGTGTGCGGCGGGCGGCGTGTATGCCATCGCCGGTCTGCGCGGCGGCTACGAGTACGGCGAGTCGTGGCACCAGGCCGGGCGGCGGGCCAACAAGCAGCACGTGTTCGACGACTTTCATGCCGCCGCCGACTGGCTCGTGGCCGAGGGCTGGACCAGCCGCTCGCTCCTCGCGATCCACGGCGGCAGCAACGGCGGCCTGTTGATGGGCGCGGCGATCACGCAGCGGCCCGACCTCGCCCCGGCAGTGTGGTGTGCCGTGCCGTTGCTGGACATGGTTCGCTTCCCGCAGTTCCTCATCGCCCGGCTGTGGACCGACGAGTACGGCGACCCCGACGTCGCCGAGGAGTTCCCCTGGCTGTGGGGCTACTCGCCCTACCACCACGTGCGCGACGGTGCGTCGTACCCCGCGGTGCTGTTCACCACGGCGGAGGGCGACACCCGCGTGGACCCGTGCCACGCGCGAAAGATGGCCGCGCTGCTCACCGCCGCTAGTGCGTCGCAGGCGGAGCGACCGATCCTGCTCTCGCAGGCGGGCCGCGCGGGGCACGGGGTGGGCAAGCCGGCCGGGATGCGCGTGCGCGAAGGCGCCGACGTGCTCGCGTTCTTCTGCTGGCAGCTCGGCGTCGAAGAGCTCGTCGGATGACCTGCCGAGTCGGCGAGCTCGTCATCGAGTGCGAGGTCGAACCGTGGCAGCGCATCGGCCTGCGCGTCGACGACGGCATCGCCCAGGTCGGCGCCGTGATCCTGCGATTCGTGCCGGGAACCGGCGGCCTCGTCGGGTGGGGTCTGGTGGACGCGCCCGCGGCCACGGATCTCATCGACGGCCTCGCCACGCATCACGTGAGCGCCCCCACGGTCCGGGCGCCCGATGGGCCCGATCATCCGCTGGGCATCGTCGGCTTCGATCACCTGGTGGTGATGACGTCGTCGTTGGAGCGCACCTGCGGGGCGATCGAAGCAGCGACCGCGGCCCCGTTGAAGCGGATCCGCGAGCTCGGAGCCGTTCGCCAAGGGTTCCACCGCATGGGGGAGATGATCATCGAGGTCGTGGAGACACCGCAGGTCACGTGGCCGACCGCGGCGTTCTGGGGGTTCGTGTGGAACCTCGCCAACCTCCCCGAGGCGTGTGCGGCACTTGGTCCCGACGTCGTGTCGTTGCCCAAACCGGCGGTGCAAGCGGGTCGGTTCATCTCCACCGTTCGGGCCGAGGTCGGCCTGAAACTGCCATTGGCCTTGATGTCCGCGTAGAGTGATGGTCGATGCGGATGGGCATGTTGATCATGGCGGCCGGCGCGTTCATCACCTCGTGTGCGGCCACTGCGACGTCGCTGCCCTCGACCACCACGGCCGTGACCGGGACGTCCGTCACACTTGGGCCGATCACACCGACGTCGACCACCGCGACACCGAGCGCGTCGCCGATCACCGCCGTGGCGAATGTGTCCGCCCGAGCCGTAGCGGTCGGCGCGATCGTCGGACAGCCCAATGCCGGATGCGATCCGACGGGCGCGTCGGCTGTCATCGATCGGGTGCAGCAGCGCGCGTGGCTCTGCGTCGGTGGAACAGTGACCAAGATCTTCCCGGTCACCACCGCAAGGTCCCAGCCCGACCCCGGCCGCTATCGCATCTACGCGAAGGACCCGAGGGCGTGGTCCGCCGAGGGTGGTACACAGAGCGCGATGAACGACTTCGTCGCGTTCACGCACGGCAAGTTCAAGGGCGCGCGGGTGGCGTTCCACTCCGTTCCCAAGTACGTGTTGACCGGGAAGTACGAGCAGCCGCTGTCGTCGGTGGGCGATCTCGCCCGCCGCGGCGCATCGGCCGGTTGCATCCGTGTGCTCCCCGACGATGCGACCCTCCTCTTCGACACGCTGCAGATCGGTGATGCGGTCACCGTCGTGAACTGACCGCACGCGCGCCCGACGCTGTTCAGTCGTCGGCCAGGTCGACGGCGAGGAAGGCCGTGCCCTCCGGACACTCCGCCTGCAGTGGGCACCACCGACAGGCGACCCCCACTCGCTTGACGGGCGGCCGGCCGTCGACGGTCAGTTCGATGTGACGCTCGATGCCCTCGACGGCCCGGATGAGCGCCGCCTGCAGCGTGCCTTCGGTGACATCCTCGACGTCGCTCTCGGAGTAGTCGAGGTAGTAGGTGACGAGCTTGCGCGGGGGCACGCTGTGGCGCAGGGTCTGGACCAGCGCGTAGAACCGGAGGTCCTCGCGGTGGTGGAACGACCGGCCTCCGCTCTTGAAGTCGATGATCAACAGTCGGCTCTCGCGGCCGAACGGTCGGCCGACGACGAGGTCCACCTTGCCGGACAGCTCGATGGTGCCGTCCGGTCGCCACTTGGCGGCAGCCTCCAGCACCGGATGCGATGCGAGGGGGAGCGGCGGGAAGTCCTGCAGGAACTTGGTGGTTCTGTCGATCGCCCGACTGCGCAGCTCCGCCCACTCGCCGTCGCCGAGTCCGCCGACGTACGCGCCGCGCCCGTCGGGCTGGTCGACCAACCGGGCCATCGCTTCGTCGACGACGGTTGCAGGGTGTGGTTCGCCACGCCAGTTCAGCGCCAGTTCGATGGCCTTGTGGGCCACGAAGCCGGCGGCAGTGGAGGGCTTCCACGCAAAGTCGTCGGGGGCGAGATGACGCACCTCGCAGCCGTGGACCTTGGCGAGGAAGCCCTTGCTGACCCACAGCGTCTCGCCACGGAGGCGGCCCGACAGTCGGGCCATCTCCTCGGTGGCGGTGTGCACCATGTCGTTCACGAAGTCCTCGGGGAACTCCAGCGGCTCCGGTGTCCGGCGCAGCAACGCCAGTGTGCGCTCCTGCGTCGGCGTGAGCGGCGGCGCGGGCTCGTCCATACTGAACCCTGTCACACCCGTCTGGCACCATCACAGCATGGCCACACAGCAGACGACGCTGGACTTTGCGCACGCGGCTCGCGTGCTCGGTCGCGAGGCACGTCGTCGTGGTCTCGTGGCGCCCAGCTACCGCTGCCCGCCGCGCATCGTGGGGGTGGATCGGTCGATTCGCCGCCACCCCAAAGGGGTGGTCGTCGCGGTGCAACTCAAGGGCAGGCCGTGGATGGCCGTGCTCGGCGACATGATCGAAGGGGTGGTCCTCGCCAATCGCCTGCGCACGCCCCAAGCCGATCGGGTGCGCAACGAGCTCTGGCAGGCGGTCGGCGGTGCCGATGTCGGGGTCGTTCCGTCGGCGCCGACGGCCCTCGTCCCCCGCGTCGCGTAGTGCCGCCCGGTCGGGCTATTGCAGCAGGTACGCCAGCATCACGACGGTCTTCCCCGGGGGTACGGCAGCCTTCGCGCTGTGCAGTGCGTCGGTGTCGAACGCCAGCCGGTCCATGACGATCACCACGAGGAGGTTGCCGTTCGGTGCCTGCCAGCCGTGCTCGATCGTATGGGGGATCTTGAGGTCGACCGTGCCGAGGTCGCGGAACTGAGCGCCGATCAGCGCCGCGGTGTAACTGCGGTCGGTGTCGGCGGACCCAGGGTCGGCAAGCCGAATCTCGAAGTAGGCGTCGGTGTCGGTGAGACCGAGCGCCGCGCTCACCGCAGGCAGGTCTGCCGGGCGCGCGCCCTGCACCGCCGGCACCGTCACCCACCACGACGGCTTCGTGACCGTTGGATCCGGCTCGCACACGGTGCCCCTGTCGGGGAGTTGTGCCTTGCTGAGGACAGTGCCTTCGATCTTGGAGACGCACTTGCTGACGAGGAGTGCACCGTGTCCCTCGCCGGTGTAGGTCACCATCCGCGCGCTGTCGCCCATCTCGGTCGTCATCTCCGTCGCCCACCGGATCGGTGTCGCCGGGTCCTTCGTTCCACCGACCACCACGATCGGCGCGTTGCCGGAGTACTTCACGGGGAACTGCCGCTGCGGCAGCATCAGGTCGCTGCACCGGCCGGAAGGGTCGGTGAGGTCCTTGAGCGTGATGCTGTGGCCCATCCGTGGAGCCTGCTGGTGGATCCGGCGCAGCATCGCGGCCGGGTCGCTCGGAGGCTGCAGTTCGATGCCGCTGGCGCAGTTGATGATGCCGATGGCCTGGAACAGCGTGTCGAACGTACCGTTCTGTCGACGCCCGACGTACTCGTCGGCGATCGCGAGCAGTGAGTCGCCCTTGCCTTGCTCCGCCAGAGCCAGCGCGTTGCCCAACACCGGCCACGCCGCGCGGCGGTAGAGCGCCGCTTTCGTCGCGACGTCCATGGTGCTCTGGTTGATGATGCGCCCCGAGGCGCTCCGCAGCGGATGGTCGTCGAGCCGCTGGCGCAGCGTGTCCCATCCCGCGCCGACGTCGGGGAGGTGGAACCCGCAGCCGACCGAGGTCTGGCACCACGCTGCCCAATCGTTGAACGCTCCCTCGAAGCCCACCAGGTTCGTGAGGTACTGCTGCTCCTCGGTGTCGCCCGTCGGTTCGTAGGCGCCGTCGAGTGCCATCGCCCGAACGCGGTCCGGGAACAGCGTCGCGTACACGCCACCGAGATACGTGCCGTACGAGGCGCCGAGGTAGCTGATCGTCGGGTCGCCGAGACCCTCGCGGATGCGATCCATGTCGCGGGCCGTGTTGACCGTGGAGTAGTACGCCAGCGAATCGCCGTAGTGGTCCTTGCAGCCCTTGACGTAGCCCGCGGCTGCTTCGTCCAGCAGCGCTTGCTCCGCGGGTGTGTCGGGTGTGTCGTCGAGGTACAGGTGGGCGTCCTGGAACGCATCGTCGACGCACCTGATGCCACCGCTACGACTCACCCCTCGTGGGTCGAAGCCGATGAGATCGAAATCGCCCAGACCCAGCTGCGTCTGGATCGTCGCGCCGCTCTGCGCCACGGGGTCGAAGCCCGACGCGCCCGGACCGCCCGGGTTGAACAGCACGCTGCCCTGTCGTGGACCGGAGGCGGGGATGCGGACCAGCGACAGTTCGATGGAGTTCGCGGCGATGCTGCTACTCGAGTAGTCGAGTGGTACGGCGAGCGTCGCACACTGCAACGTCGGGTCGGTGGCCTTCGGGTCGGTGCACCGCCCCCACATCAGGGGCGACGTCGCCGGCCCGCTGTCGCCGCTCGGCGAGGTGCCACCGGTCGAGACGCGATCGGTGGCCGTGACGCCGGGTTCGGTGCGGCAACCGACCGCGGCGACCGCGAGGGCCAGGATGACCAACCCGACGGCGCGCCCACGCCTTGCCGATCGCATGCAACGACCGGTGTCAGACAGCGCGGCCGAGGAAGTTCAGGAACTCCGTCTGCAGATCGGCACCGGCCGCAGTGTCGATCTTTGGGCCGAAGACGCCGGGCATGCGGATCATCGCATCCATCGGCTTCAGGCCGGAGTACGCGGCGGCGACAGCGTCGGCATCGAGCTGCTCGTCGCCTCCGACGGCGCGGGCGAGGTCCCACGTGTGCACGAGCACGTCGGTGCACATGAGGCGACCGATCACCTGCTCGGCCGGCTGCGGCCCGAACGGACCCTCCACGGTCTGGCTCAGATCGGCGCTGGCGACGGTGCTGAGCAGGCGGTCGCGGGTGCCGTTCCAGCTGGCGACCACGTCGGACTTGTCGAACATGGCGGGTTCGGTGCCGGTGAGCCCGGCCGACATGCGGTTGGCGGATCCGGCGACGTGTTCGACGACGTCGGTGGCGGTCCAGCCCTCGCAGGGGGCCGGGTTGGCCCAGGCAGTGGCAGGCGCGGCCTGGACGCGGGCGTCGAACTGGCCGACAAGATGGGTGAGGCGGGCGATGACGTCTTGGCTCATGCCGGTGACGGTACACCAGTAGCGTGAC
>JAYVMH010000270.1:0-6034 GCA_043759015.1 Actinomycetota bacterium | reverse complement strand
CAGCGAATCTGCGTCCTCGTAGCAGAACTGGAAGTTGCTCGGCTCGTCGCACGCCTCGACGACGGCTCGTGCCAGGTCGATGGCGCCCTTGCCGCCGTCGGAGAAGTGCGTGCACACCGCCACTCGAGCGCCGACGCCCTCGGCGATCTCGCGGATCGCCTGGTGCTCGCTCGCGAAGTCGCCCGGGAACGCGTTGATCGCGACCACGGGCGACACGCCGTGCACCTTCACGTTCTCGATCTGCTTGATGAGGTTCGCCGCGCCGGCGCGCACGTCGTCGGGGTTCTCGGCGAGCAGGTCGGCCGGCAGCGGCTTGCCGGCCGTGATCTTGAACTTGCCACTGTGCGCCTTCAGCGCCCGTACCGTGGCGACCAGCACCGCAGCGTCGGGCACCATGCCCGAGACCCGGCACTTGATGTTGAAGAAGCGCTCGGCGCCCATGTCGGCGCCGAACCCGGCCTCGGTGATCAGGTAGTCGCCGCTGCGGATGCCGATGAGGTCGCCCACGATCGAGCTGTTGCCGTGGGCGATGTTGCCGAACGGTCCGGCATGCACGATCACCGGTGTGTGCTCCAGCGTCTGCAGCAGGTTCGGCTTCAGCGCCTCCTTCATGATCACCGCCATCGACCCGGCTCCCTTGAGCTGTTCTGCCGTGACCGGCTCGCCCGCAGGTGTGTAGCCGACGACGATGCGGCCCATCCGGGCGCGCATGTCCACGAGCGACGTCGACAGGGCGAAGATCGCCATCACCTCCGACGCTGCCGTGATGTCGAAGCCGGTCTGGCGGGTGACGCCGTCCATCTTCCCGCCGAGACCGACGATGATGTTGCGCAGGCTGCGATCGTTCACGTCGAGTACTCGTCGCCACGTGATGTTGTGGATGTCCAGGCCGAGCTCGTTGCCCTGGTGCAGGTGGTTGTCGACCATCGCCGACAGCAGGTTGTGCGCCGCGGTGACGGCGTGGAAGTCGCCGGTGAGGTGCAGGTTCAGCAGTTCCATCGGGATGACCTGGCTGTAGCCACCACCGGCCGCGCCGCCCTTGATGCCGAACGTGGGGCCCATGCTCGGCTGGCGGAGGCTGATGACCGCCTTCTTGCCGATGTGCTTCATGGCCTGGCCGAGGCCGACGGTGGTGGTGGTCTTGCCCTCGCCGAGCGGCGTCGGGGTGATCGCGGTGACCACGACGTACTTGGCCTTGGGACGGCTGCTCAGCTCGTCGATGGCTTCCAGCTTGATCTTCGCCAGGTCGTCGCCGTGCTGTTCGAGGAGGTGAGGACCGATGCCCATCTGGGCGGCGATGTCGGGGAGGGGAGCCAGCTTGGCCGCACGAGCGATCTCGAGATCGGACGGGAAGGACACTACAAACCCCCTGGAGACGGCGACCCTCGGCGTTGAGGGAACGATCGTGCCGAGAATATCAGCTCGTTCCGCGTGGTGGAACAATCCCACGATGCGGAACGTCTGCTACAGGTCCTTGCAGAGCCGCAGCGCGTCGTAGATCGCAGCATGGATGTTGCGGCCGGCCACCGCGTCGCCGATGCGGAACAGCCGGTAGCTGCCACCGGGGTTCGACACGATCGACTGCGGCCGCCCGTGGATGAAGGCGTCGTGGTCGAGCTCGCCGAGGTTCGACGAACGGGAGACCAGCTCGCGGTAGAGCTCGTCGTTGGCGAGGACGCCGTGATCGCCCACCACGGCGTCGACCACTCGGGTGTGGGTGGCGGTGGAGTGGTCGCTGCCGATGATGACCGCCAAACGGCCGTCGGGGCGTCGTTCGATGGACCGCACCCGACGGTTGAGGGTGATGCGCACGTCCGCCTCGTTGAAGGCCCTCGCGTAGGGCACGAGGTTGATGCCACCGACTTCGATTCCGACCGTGCGCTCGGGCGTGACGATCTCGAGGTGGGCCCCGTTGCGGGCGAGCAGCTCGGCGGTGGTCATGGCGGTGTGGTTGCCGTCGTCGTCGTACAGGATCACGTCGCCGACGGGCACGACGTCGCCACCGACCACGTCCCACACGTTGGCCATCAGCTCGCCACCCGATTCGAGGTCGGGATTCATCGGCAGCCCGCCGGTGGCGACGATCACGACGTCCGGCTCCAACGCGGCAACGGTGGCGGCGTCGGCGTACGTGTCGTACCGGACGTCGACGGCCAGTCGATCGAGCTCGGCGAGGCGCCAGTCGACGATGCCAATCAGGTCGCGCCGGCGCGGGTTGCGCGTGGCCAGCCGGAGCTGCCCGCCCGCCCACGGCATCGCTTCCAGGATCGCGACCGTGTGCCCGCGCTCGCCGCACACCCGCGCCGCTTCCAGACCGCCCGGACCCGCGCCCACGATCACCACTCGCCGCGGGACCTCGGCGTGGGTCACCACGTGTGGCATCGAAAGCTCTCGCCCCGTTGCCGCGTTGTGGATGCAGAGCGCCTCGCCCGCCTGGTAGATCCGGTCGAGGCAGTAGGTCGCGCCCACGCACGGCCGGATGGTGGACTCCTGCCCGAGCTGGATCTTGCGCACGATGTGGGGGTCGGCGAGGTGGGCGCGGGTCATGCCGACCATGTCGACCTTGCCCTCGCGGATGGCGTGGCGTGCGGTCGCGACATCGTCGATCTTCGCCGCGTGGAACACGGCCAGGTCGGTGTGCTCGCGCACCATCCCGGCGAAGTCGAGATGCGGTGCCGAGGGCATGCCGTGCAACGGGATCACCTCGCTCAACGCGATGTCGTTGATGATGTTGCCGCGCACGACGTTCACGAAGTCGACCAGGCCCTCGGTGGCGTAGATCTGCAGCGCGGCGATGCCCTCTGGCGTGTCGAGTCCGTGGGGCAGCCGCTCGTCCACGGCCATCCGGATGCCGACGATGTAGTCGGCACCGACTCGTTCGCGAACTGCCCGCAGCGCCGCCAGCGGGAAGCGCAGCCGATGTTCGAACGAACCACCCCACTCGTCGTCGCGGCGGTTGGTGGCGGGGGAGAGGAACTGATCGAACAGGTGCCCGTAGGCCTCGATCTCGATGCCGTCCATGCCGCCGGCCTTCATCCGTTCGGCGGCGTCGGCGTAGTGGGTGATGATCCGGCGGATGTCCCAGTCCTCGGCAGCCTTCGGCTGGGCGCGGTGCGCGGGCTCGCGCAACCGCGACGGGCCGACGACGGGCAGCCAGTCGTCCTGCCCCCAGCCGGTTCGGCGGCCGAGATGACTGATCTGGATCATCGCCACGCAGTCGTGCTCGTGGACGGCGTCGGTCAGCCGACGGATCCAGGGAACGATCTCGTCGGACCATGCGGAGAGGTTGCCGAACGCCGGCGGGCTGTCGGGGCTGACCACCGCGCTGCCGGCGGTCATCGTCATGGCCATGCCGCCCCTGGCCTTCTCCACGTGGTACGCCCGGTAGCGGTCCTTGGGCATTCCGTCCTCGCTGTACGCCGGTTCGTGCGAGGTGCTCATCACCCGGTTCTTGAGGGTGAGGTGACGCAGTTGGAACGGCTGCAGCAGGGGATCGTCGTTCATCGCCCGGGGCACCTCAGTACCACTGATCCGGCATCTCCGCCTTGCGACGGCCGATGAAGTCGAGCAACGCCTCGTCGACGGCGTCGTCGATGGGCGGGGGTTCGTAGCTCGCCAGCGTCTTCTCCACGAGCGTGGCGGCACGCTGCTCGGAGGACATCGACCCGTTGTCGCGCCACTGCTCGAACGAGTTGTTGTCGCTGAGCGCAGGCTCGTAGAACGCGGTCTCGTAGTGGCGCAGCGTGTGCTGCGAGCCGAAGAAGTGCTTGCCCGGGCCGACTTCGAGGAAGCCGTCCATCGCGAACTGGTCCTCGTCCAACGACACACCTTTGAGGTAGGTGTTCGCCGCACCGCAGAGATCGAGGTCCATCATGAACTTCTCGTACCCCATGGTCAGGCCGCCCTCGAGCCAGCCGGCGGAGTGGAGGATGAAGTTCGCGCCGCACAGCAGCGCGGACATCATGCTGACCGCGGATTCGGTCATCGCCTGTCCGTCGGCGACCTTCGACGATGTGAACGCGCCCGAGCACCGCAGCGGCAGGCCGACCCGGCGGGCGAGTTGCCCGACGAGGAGTGAGCCGAGCGCCGGCTCGGGCATGCCGAAGGTGGGGCTGCCGCTGCGGAGGGCCATCGACGACAGGAAGTTGCCGTAGATGGCAGGCGAGCCGGGCCGAACGAGTTGTCCGAGCGCGACACCGACGAGCGTTTCGGCGTGCGCCTGCGCGACCGCGCCGGCGGTGGTGACCGGGCCCATCGCGCCGCCGAGGATGAACGGCACGACGACCTGACCCTGGTTCGCCCGCGCGTACGTCTTCAGCGCGCCCGTCATCGTGGCGTCCCACACCAGCGGCGAGTTGACGTTGACGTTGCCCATGATCACGCAGTTGGCGTCCACCACGTCGGCGCCGAACGCCAGTCGTGCCATCTCGATGTTGTCGGCGGCGCGCTCGGGCGCGGTGACCGAGCCGAGGAAGCCCTTGTCGTTGTAGCGCAGGTGGGCGTACACCATGTCCAGGTGTCGCTTGTTCACCGGCACATCCGTGGGTTCGCACACCGTGCCGCCGGAATGATGGAGATGGGGGGTGCTGTAGGTGAGCTTGACGAAGTTCTGGAAGTCTTCCAGGGTGCCGTAGCGGCGGCCGCCGGCGAGATCGCGCACGAACGGCGAGCCGTACGTGGGCGCAAGAACGACGTGGTTGCCGCCGATCTCCACCGAGTTCGCGGGGTTGCGCGCCAGCTGGGTGAACTGTCGCGGGGCGGTGGCGCACAGCGAGCGCACGTGGCCCGGGTCGAAGTGAACGGTGATGCCGTCCACCGTCGCGCCTGCGTTGCGGAACAGCTGCAGCGATTCGTCGTCGGCGCGGATCTCGATGCCCACTTCGCTCAGGAGGTGCTCGGCGTGATGTTCCACCGAGTCGAGCCCCTCCTCGCTGAGGAGCTCGTAAGGAGGGATCGACCGGGTGATGAATGCGGGGCCCGACGTTCGTGACCCGACATTTGCCCTGGCGAGCGTGCGCCCCGCGCGTCCCCCGGTGCGTCGACGCGCAGGCGTCGGTTCGGTTGTGTCCATCGCGTCCCCTGACCTCCACGACATCGGTCGTCGAAGTTGGTACGACTGTACCGCGTACCCGTGTTACGCTCTGCACCCGCGGGGACGAGCTCGTTCGTGACTGCAGACCGAGTGGGCAGCGACTAGGTTGTTGACACACGGCTCTCGCGGCACCTACGGTCCGGGCTCTGCGGTGAAGATTTTCTACGAATTACACAAACATCACCTGGGGGAACCAATGAACTATTCGCTTTTCGACAAGGTGCGTCGTGACGCCAGCCCCGTCGAACTGGACCTGATCGAGAACTTCGCGCAGAACCGCATCTCGCGGCGCACGTTCGTGCAACGCGGCAGCATGATCGGTCTCAGCATGGCGTTCATGGGCAGCGTCATCACTGCCTGCGGCAGTAGCACCAAGGGCACCTCGACCCCTGGCTCCGCCAAGATCAAGCAGGGCGGCACGCTGCGCATCGCCGCCCAGAAGCCCGCCGCCAAGCTCGACCCGGTGGCGATGGCCGACCTCGGCACGTACACCCCCGTGGTGATGTGCTTCGAGTACCTGTGCATGGGTCTGGGCGGCACGCTGTCGCCGATGCTCGCCGAGTCGTGGAAGCCCAACGCCGACGGCACGGTGTGGACCTTCAGCCTCCGCAAGGGTGTGAAGTGGCACGACGGCAGCCCGTTCACCGCCGACGACGTCGTGGCGACGCTCGACCGCCTCGCCGGCAGCAACCTGAAGTCGTACATCTCTGCGGGCTCGTCGAAGAAGATCGACGACAGCACTGTGGAGGTCACTCTGTCGCACGCCGACGGGCAGTTCCCGTGGCAGGTCTCGCCGTACAACCCGCAATCGGTGATCACCCCGAAGGACTACGTGCTCGGCACCACGCTCGACGCCAAGCCCAACGGCACCGGTGCGTTCAAGCTCACCAAGTACGAAGCCGGCGTCAGCGCCGAATACACGGCGAACGCGGACTACTGGGG
>JAYVMH010000269.1:0-2801 GCA_043759015.1 Actinomycetota bacterium | reverse complement strand
TGGATCCTCGCCGCCGAGAAGCTCATGGGCATCGAGGCGCCACCCCGCGCGCAATTCATCCGCACGATCCTCTTCGAGCTCAGCCGCATCGGCAACATCTCGCTGTTCCTCGGCGACCTCGGCATCCAGCTGGGCGGCCTCACGGTGGGCTTTTACGCCTTTCGCGACCGCGAGCACGTCCTCAACCAGATCGAGGCCGTCACCGGAGGGCGCTTCCACCCGAACTTCGATCGCATCGGTGGCCTGAAGGACGACCTCCCCGCCGGGTGGATCACCGAGACCAAGCAGGTGATGAAGAAGCTGCGCACGTTCTGCGACGAGATGGACGATCTGTTGTTCGGTAACGAGATCTTCCAGAGCCGTCTTCGCGGCATCGGTGTGATTCCCGCCGATGTGGCCAAGCAGTACGGGCTCAGCGGCGCCAACCTGCGAGCCAGTGGCGTCGACTGGGACCTGCGCCGTGATCAGAAGCTGCCCATGGCGTGGGACAAGGTCGACTGGAAGGTGTGGACGCACCCCGATGGCGACTGCTACGCCCGTTGCTGGGTGCGACTACAGGAGACGCGCGAGGCGACCAAGATCGTCGATCAGTTGCTCGACGGCATCCCCAGCGGCCCGGTGATGGCCAAGGTGCCGCGCATCATCAAGGTGCCCGAGGGTGAGGCCTGGGTCAGCACCGAGAACCCGCTCGGCGAGATGGGCTACTACGTCGTCAGCAAGGGCGACCTCGGTCCGTTCCGCGTCAAGATCCGCTCGGCCAGCTTCAACAACATCTCGATCGTTCCGTGGGTGCTGCGCGGCGTGTACGTGCCCGACGTGATCTCGATCCTCGCCTCGCTCTACTTCATCCTCGGAGACATTGATCGGTGATGTTGGCAGTCGATCTTCCGTACTGGGCGCAGTCGTTGCTGCGCGTGCTGGGTGGCACCGTCGCGGTGCTGTTGCCGGCAGGCACCATCGTCTATCTGTTCCTGTTCAAGATGATGAGCTTCATGCAGAGCCGCCTCGGCCCGATGGAAGCCGGGCCGTACGGGTCGATGCAGCTGTTCGCCGAGGTGGGCAAGTGGCTGCAGAAGGAAGACATCCAGCCGGAGAAGGCTGACAAGCGGATCTTCAAGATGGCGCCGCTGATCGTGTTGGTCAGCACGTTCCTGCTCGTCGCCGTGGTGCCGTTCGGCCCCGACGCCTACTTCACCAACTTCGATGCCGGCGTGTTCTACATGTTGGCGGTCAGCAGCATCAGCACGCTGGGAATCTTGATCGCCGGCTGGTCGAGCGCCAACAAGTACTCGTTGCTCGGCGGTCTGCGCGCCGCTGGTCAGTTGATCGCCTACGAGTTGCCGATGGTGCTGGCGGTGCTCGGTGTGGTGATCCAGGCCGAGACGATGAACATGCAGGGCATCGTGCTGCGCCAGAACGCCGGCGAGATGTTTGGGTGGAACGGGCTCGGTAACCCATACATCCTCACTCAGTTCGTCGGCTTCGCGATCTTCATGATCTCGGTGCAGGCCGAGTTGACCCAGACGCCGTTCGACATGCCGATCGCCGAATCCGAACTGGTGTCGGGCTACATGACGGAGTACAGCGGCTTCCGGTTCCTGATCTTCTTCATCGCCGAGTTCGCCACCGCTGGTGTCTTCGCGTTGATCGCCAGCGTGATGTTCCTCGGCGGGTGGGGCGTGCCGTTCAGCTGGTTCGGCTGGCACACGGTCAACGACGTCGACAACTGGATGAACGTCGCCGGTCCTGTCATCATGCTGACGAAGATGTTGGTGCTGACGTTCCTCATCATGTGGATCCGGTTCAGCTACCCACGGTTCCGTGAGGACCAACTGCAACGCTTCGCGTGGAAGGTGCTGATCCCGGTCGCGCTGCTCAACATCATGGTGACTGCAGTGTTGAAGGTGGTGTTCTGATGGCGGGCAAGCCACAGGTTCCGGGGCTGATGAAGGGTCTCGGCGTCACGTTCAAGACGCTGGCCCACACGATGAAGCCCAAGAGCATGGGCGGTGGCGCCAACACCGTGCAGTACCCGCACGAGAAGGAGGCGCCACCCGTTCGTTCTCGCGGGGTGATCGCGTTGCGCGAAGACAACTGCACGTCGTGCATGTTGTGCGTGCGCAGCTGCCCCGACTGGTGCATCTACATCGAAGCCCACAAGACGCTGGCCCCGCCGCGCCGCGCCGGTGGCGCGCCTCGCAAGGTCAACATCGTCGACCGCTTCGACATCGACTACGCCCTGTGCATGTATTGCGGCATCTGCGTCGAGGTGTGCCCGTTCGACGCGTTGTTCTGGAGCCCGGAGTACGAGTACAGCGAACCCAAGATCGCCGATCTGCTGCACGACAAGACCAAGCTCGGGGAGTGGATGGAGACCGTGCCCGAGGCACCCGAGCTCGAAGTCGGCGCCGACAAGAAGGGCAAGAAGTGATGCTGGCCGCAGACCTCAACGTCGCCCAGAACGTCGGGTTCGGGATCATCGCCGCGTTCATGATCGTCTTCGCGGTCAACGTGGTGCGCAGCAGCAACGTGGTGCATGCCGCGCTGTCGCTCGTCGCCGTGATGGCCGGTGCCGCCGCGCAGTACCTCCTGCTGGCTGCCGAGTTCGTCGCGGTCACCCAGGTTCTTGTCTACATCGGGGCCGTGATGATCCTGTTCCTGTTCGGCGTCATGCTGACCCGCGCCCGAGTCGGCAAGGAGACCGACCTCAACAACAAGAGTTGGGCGCTCGGCATCCCGGTGGCGTTGTTGATGCTCGGCATCATGTCGTACGTGTTGATCAAGGGTTTCGGCGACGATCA
>JAYVMH010000268.1:0-13464 GCA_043759015.1 Actinomycetota bacterium | reverse complement strand
TCACGACCTCGGAGGGTCGTAGCGCGCCGTAGTACGCCACGGCGGTCATCACGCGGTACACGCGGCTACCGGGCTGGTGACTCACGATCGCGTCGATCACCCTCGCCATCGTCTCCGGACTCGGCAACGCTCGGATGTCAAGGCGACGCTTCAGCCGGGACGCCTTGCGCCGTCCACGACCCCGGGTCGACGGCGGCCAGGGATCAGCGGGAAGCAGCTCCAGCTCGACGGCGCGACGCACACATGCACGCGACACCTTGCGGTAGCGGCTGGCAGTCGATGCGGCGAACGGGCGACCATCGTCACCCAACCCCAACCGTCGGTCGACCTCGGCGAGACGCACCCGATCGAACCTACGCATCCGGCTCCGGAGGCCGACGCTCGATCGAACAAACGACCAGTTCACAGTTGATGTTTGAGCTTTACGGTCGTACTCTCCCCAAAGCTCCCCAATCGAAACGAGGACGCTCGATCGTGGGGGCCGCGGGAGGAGGTCAGGGTGAGGCGAGCGCATCAGGACGTCAAGATCTACGGCATCCAGGATCGTCGATCGCACCCACTCGCCACGAAGCCGTGGCTCGTGCGTTGGGCCGTCGAGGGCCGGCAACGCTCGCGGGCATTCAGGACGAAGGCGGAAGGGGACCGGTACCGGTCGATGCTGCTCGTGGCCCATCGTGACGGCGACCTGTTCGACCGGGCAACTGGCGAGCCGGAGTCGTGGAAGCCTCGGCCAGTCGACATGCCGATCCATGCGTGGGCGCGGCGATGGATCGCCGAGCAATGGGAGGAGTGGCAGCCGAGAACCCGAGTCTCCGCGATCGAGGCCCTCGCTAGGTTCATCCCGGCTGTCGCGAACGATGAGACGGCGCCGCCCAAGGGCGTGCGTGCCTACATCGTTGCCACACTCGAACCGGGCGCCGAGATCGACGCGTCGAACCCGCTCGAGGAGTGGCTGACGCGCGCCGCGCCGGCGATCGGCGCGCTCGAATCCTACCGAGGGCGCCCAGGTATTTTGCCGCTGAGCAGGCCGAATGCCCAGCTAGACGAGCTGTGCGGATTGGCCGCTACACGCCCCGGTTGACCGCCAATGTCCGTCGTGGCTGGGAGGAGTGTGGGAGGAAACCACACCCAGGCCGAGCAGACGCGATTCCTTCCAAGGGTCAACTGCCGGGACATGGCGGCCACAGACGTCGCCAATCCGGTGATCGCTTGGGCGTGATCCCGGGCGCCCAGGAAGGCCGGAGTCGTGCGCGCACCTCACCAAATCGCGCAGGGCTTCTGAGCGTCGATATTGGGCGCTTCGGACTTGCAGGCGCTCGCTTGCCGGCCGTCCGACGGCGTCGCACGCCGTCCCGACAGGTCCACTTTCCAGGGCCGACGCGCGCTACCTGCATCTCAAACGTCTCCCGCTGTCGCGGGATGGATGGACCACGACACGGGCCACCGATGCGGCGTCCTCAGGTGCTGCGCCGACTCCACTGTTGCCAGGCGGCGACCGTTGCAGAGGCCATGTCGCGGTGCTGAATCGCTATCGACTTGGCCGCCGGGTCGTCGAGCCGGCCAGCGATGGCGTGTGCCCCGAACTGGTTGCCGCGGAAGTAGAGGGGCAGATCCTCGGGCCGGAAGAACCCGCCGAGATCGGCGGGCACCTCGGCCGTCGGCGTCCACGCCGGTGGATCGACCGGCGCCAGCGCGAGCGGCTCGAGCGCGGCCCACAGATCGTCGTCGTTCGTGCGGTCCGCGAAGTCGCGCCCGCGGTATCGGTAGACCTCCGTGCCGTCAGGCGCCAGCACGATCATGGCCGGCAGCGCGATCCCGTTCCGTTCCTTCGGGTCGAACAGACCGAGCGGCTGCAGGAAGTCGACACCGCCGGGGTCCGCGACCATGCGCGTGTGCGTGAGGCCCCAACGACGCGCCATGCCCGCTTGCCGGGCCTCGTCCTCGACGCTGATGGCGACCAACTCGGCGCCGGCCGCGTGGAGACGGGTGTAGTTCGTTGCCAGCCGCACGAGCTGACCGCAGCAATACGGTCACCAGTCGCCGCGGTACAGCATGGCGACGAGGCCACCCTCGGTGCGGCGTAGATCGAGGAGCTCACGCACGGGTACGTCCTTCGGGTCGGTGGTCTGCCATGGTGCCATACAGCTCGACCGGTCGCTCGAAGATCTCACCGTCGCGAGACCGTGCTTGGATGGATCGTTCAACTCGGAGCCGGAATCGCCGATAGCTCGTAGTGGATCGGCGGAGAAGGTCACACGGCGAGGCCACGTGGATGGCCTGCACGGTGCTCCTCGGCACGGCGACGGCCCTGGCGGTGTTCGGGCCGAGCCGACACGTCGTGTGGGCGTCTCCGGTGGCCCTGTTCGTGGTCGTCACGATCGCCGCGTCCCTGTGCGTGTTCGCTGCCGCTGCGGTCATCGTGGCCGGCCACCGTCGCGATCTTGCTGAGGTGGGTCTGCTCGGCACCGGCCTGCTCGTCGTCTCGATCCTGCCGCTCGTCCACGGCCTGACCGCCCCGGGCGTGCTGTACGGACCGAACCAGGCGGTCATGACCTCGGCGTTCCTCGCCCTGCCCATGGCGCTCGGATCCTGGTCGCCCCTGGCTCTCCGGCACCGTCCGTTCGGCGCGTGGGCAGCGCGTCGTTGGCGCGTCTGGTGTGCGGCCTGGAGCGTGCTGGCCACCGGGGTGGCCGTGGCTCTCCTGGTGAAGCCCCAGATCACGGTCGTGCCGACCGGCACGCCGGCCTGGATCGTGGCCACGGTCGTGGCCCAGGTGTCCATCATGACCGTGCTCTCTCGTCAACAGCTGGGCCACTACGAGCTCAGCCTGCGGGCTTCGGCGCTCGTCGCGTCGTTGGCGCTGGTCCTGCTGGCCGCCACGGCGCTCGTCTGGTTGGGCGCTCCGGTGTTCAGCGTCGGCTGGTGGCTCGTTCACGGCCTCGACATCGCCGGGGTCCTCGGCGGCTGTGCCGGCGCCCATCGGGGCCACCGGCTGGGGCGCACGACGACCGAGGTGCTCGCCCCGGTGCTTGCTCACGATCCCCTGGTCGCTCTCGAGGTCGGGCTGTCGCCCGTCGTTCACCGGTTCGTGGCCGCGCTTGAGACGAAGGACCCGATCACCCGCGACCATGTCGTGCGCACCGCAGCACTGGCCGTGCGCGTCGGGCAGCGCCTCGGGATGTCCGCCAGCCGGCTCCGCCGTCTGAGCCTCGGCGCCCTCCTCCATGACATCGGCAAACTGGAAACACCCGACGAACTCCTCAACAAGCCCGCGCGGCTCACCCCGGACGAATTCCTGACGATCCAGCGCCATACCATCGCGGGGGACGCCCTCGTCAGGGCGGTGCCCGCCCTCGTTCCCATCGCGCCGCTCGTGCGAGGCCACCACGAAAGGATGGACGGCGCGGGGTACCCCGACGGGCTGGCGGGCGAGTCGATCCCGCTGGAGGCGCGGATCATCGCTGTGTGCGACGCGTTCGATGCCATGGCCCACACCCGCCAGTACCGCCAGGGCATGGGCGGCGAACGAGCCGCGGCGATCCTGCGCGAACACGCCGGCAGCCAGTGGGATGCGACGATCGTCGAACACGTCATCGCGCTCGGCGGCACACCCGAGGGGAGCGATTCGCCGTTCGCTATGGTCGGTCGCGCGGCGGTGTGCGACTGCACCGATGCGCTGCCCGACGTCGTTCGACGCCAGTTCGCCCTCGAGCACTGAGCGTCGCGGTGCGCGGGGCCACCGGTGTGGACTCGGCCGGGAATGCTCCGTCAGGGCTGCGGGTTCCTCTGACATGTCGACCGAATCGGCCGCCCGTGCTCGGGTTTCGTCCGCGTGCTGATGTCGCGACGCCGATTCCTCGGCCTGACCGCCACCGGCGTCGCCGGTGCTTGCTCCGCTTGCGATGGTTCGCTCGCCGCTGCTGAGCGCTTCGCCTTCGCGAACGAGTCGCCGCCCGCCGACGGCGCGATCGAGGCCTACACCACGACGCCGTCCGTCGAACGGGGCCGGATCCTGCCGTTGCACGTGTCCTCGACCCGCCGGAACCTGCGGGTCGAGATCCGTCGAGTCGGTTGGCCGGCACCGACACTGGCCGACTCCCGGACGGTGCGAGACGCCTCGGTACAGGGGCCCGGACTCCCGTGGCCGGTGACGGTCGAGTTCGACACCACGGAGTTCCGAGACGGTCTCTACTTCGCAGAGGTACGGCCCACCGGGCAGCAGCTGCCGGTCCGCTACGTGCCGTTCGTCGTGCGCGATCCGGCCAGCGTCGCCACGGTTGCCGTGCACGTGCCCTTCCTGACCTACCAGGCGTACAACGCGTGGGGAGGGGCGAGCCTGTACGAGTTCAACTCGAACGGGCGACGGGCGGCGTCGGTCGGGCTACATCGCCCCTACGACGTGTTCGACGGCGCCGGGTTCTTGTTCTACGGCGACTACCAGCTGGCGATGTGGCTCGACCGGGAAGGGCGCGACGTGACGTACCTGGATAGCCAGGACCTGGATGCAGACCCCGACGTCCTGCGGGGTCGTCGGCTCTTCGTGTCGGCCTTCCACGACGAGTACTGGACCGAAACCATGCGCGACCGACTGGTTGGCTTCTTGGCTACCGGCGGCAATGCCGCGTTCCTGGGGGCGAACAGCATCTACTGGCGCGTCGAGATCGACGGCGACCGGATGCGGTGCGAGAAGGCAGGGCGAACGGGCCGATTTCGCGACGTCGGACAGCCCGAGAGCGACCTGCTCGGCTCCTGGTACGACAGCCATTGGTTCCCCTATGGACGCGGCGCGCCGTGGCGGGCGCTACACACCGACCACTGGATCTACGAGGGCACCGGTATGACCGACGGCGACGCGATCGCTGGGCTGATCGGCTACGAGTGGGATCAGCTGTCCCCCCATGCACCTCCCGGTACCACCACGGTGTCCAGCACGGTCGTCGAGCCAGGCCGCCGCCACGAAGGCGTCGTGGTCGAACATCCATCGGGAGCCACCGTGGTCAACGTCGGTACCACGTACTGGCCTCGGTTCCTCACGGGTGGCGGACCGTTCCCGGCCGATGGTCGGGTGCAACGGATGACCCGGAACGTGCTCGACCGGCTCAGCTGATCGGGCTGATCGACCGGTGCACACACACCGGCCGATCGGCCTGCGATCGAGGTGGTCAGGCCACCCGTGTGACGGTGATCTTCAGGACCGGGGATCGGGTGTCCCAGCCGTGGGCTTCCCAGGTCAGGTCGGCAATCTCCTTCACGCCCCGGTGGGCTCGGATCACGCCGTTTTCGGCCAGCGCCGGGTTCGACGCGCCCGTCCCCGGCGCGCCGTTGTCGTCGGCGACGCCGTTGAGACCCTGGCACGGCGGCACAATGTCGGCGAGGTCCTCGCTGTTGATCTCCGTGCCGGCGTCGAAGTCGCGCGCGTACCCGGTGCGGCTCCGCCCGACCTTGTTCGGCATGTTGATGCTGTCGATGCCGGCGAACCCGTCATTGGTGCAGATGAGCATCGCGACCAGCGACAGACGGTCGTCGTTGCCGGCTCCGCCGAGGGTGAGCTTGGTCGAGGCACCTGGTGCGAGCGGCGGCGGGCCCGACGACGACACGCCGACGCCGACCGAGAACACGCCGGGGGTGCCGGTCAGGGACTGCACCAGCGGGTCGATGTTGCCGTTCTCGGCGATCTCCTTCACGCCGAACGAGGCCGGTGCACCGCGGCTGTAGACGTCGGCGTGGGGGCTGTGGACGGCGACCACCGGCGGCGTGAACCACTGTGTCGGCGTCAGGTTGGTGAGGGTGATCTCGTAGACCGGGGCCGACGGTGCGGGATGTGGGTACGTCGCTGACGCCATCGAGGGGAGAGCGAGAAGTGCGGCCGGGGCCGCGAGGAGGCCGGCCGCTACGCGGACGCGACGAGACGTGATGGACAAGCGGATTCCTCCGCTCGAGTTGAATGGAACCGCCGCTCCGGAGCAGGCCTGACGATCGTATGGTCGGCACACCGAACCGACCAGGGAACATTCGCGAAACGAATGCGAAACGAGCACCCCGGCCGGCGCCGTCCTCGATGCGCCGAGTATGCGCAGGAACGCCCACGCACCCTTCCGACGTCGTCGCTCGGTTCAGGCCGGAGCGAGGGCGGTGCCGGGTCGGAACGCCGCCCAAGCGAACCAGAAGGTGTCGACGTGCACGACCGGCTCAAGCCGTCGGCCCGCCAAGGGTCCCGAGACGGCCTGGCCGAGTAGGTTCCACGTCGAGCCGGTCTCGGTGTCGGTGAACGCGTCGCCCGCCGGCAGGAACGTGAGAGTGCGTCCCTCGATCGCGGTGTCGAACACGCCGGTGGCGCCGATGTCATCGCCGTCGGCAACGGCGTCGGCGTCGAGGGCCGAGCTCGTTCCTGGTGTCCACCAGACCGTCAGCACTCGATCGCCGAACGTCGTCGCCACGACGCGACGCTCCCGCAGCGTGGCGAGCGGCACCGCAACGGCAGCACTGTCGTCGTGGATCCCAACGACCCGCGTCATCGCGGTGAACCGCCCGTCGACCTCTCCCTCGAACAGGAAAGGTCGGCTCGTGATGTCGTCGTAGCCCGGGTACGGGTTCGACCCGTAGTCGCGCTGGTGACCGGTGTCTCGGCTCAGCACGAGACCATCGGCGTGCGCGTCGCGCCACACCCGCCAGGGCACGGTGGCCACCGAGAACGTGTCGAGTTCGGTGCCAGTGAGCGCCCCGACGATGGCCGAGCCCGTGAAGTGGCTCCACAGCGTGTCGGTCTGGCGGTCGTACATCACGAGGGAGGAGTTCCACAGCAGCCCCGAGGTGCCGAAGCTCAGGACCCGGCCGGCGACGCGTCGGTCGTACACGAGCGCCGAGTTGCACAGCGGGCAGTAGGTCACGGCCACCGGAATGCCTCCGATGGTGTCGTTCACGATCTCGTGCCAGATCAGGATCTGCACCGGATAGGCGCGCGCCTCGCCCCCGATCTCGACCGCCATGACCGGCTCGTTGTCGGCGAGGAAGTCGACGTCGGCCGGGGACAGGAACGTCGGCACGTCGATGGGTGGAATGCCGTCCGGAGGCGGACCGCCCTCCCGAAGCTCGTCGAGGGCCACGTCGCCGGCCGGCAGCCCCTCGACGTCCGCGCCCCGGGCGGCGTCGAGACCCGATGGGCCTTTCTCGATCGGCGACGCCGGTACCTGAACCACCACACGAGCCGTTCGGCCCGAGCGGATCGAACCCGAGCTACCGCCCGACGATGCAGGGGCGATCAGCGAGCTGGCGACCCCGGTGGTACGCACGCCCCGCCCAGCTCTCCGATCGCCGTCGGTGCAGGCACCGAGCGCGGCGAGCGCCACGGATGCGAAGGCGGCCAGGCGGCGGCGGCGGGATGTTCGCTCCATCGTTCATGGAAACCCGATTGTTCGGTCCCGTCTTCCCGCGGTGACAGGCGGCGCGGAATGCGCCCACGATCAGACGGGTTCCCCCCTGCATGCCGGCCTTTGCCGCGGCCCCTCCCCCGCCGCCGATCCCCTTGCGTGCGTGTCGACCGCGCCGGAAGGCTTGAGATGCTCGACGGTCCCTACGCGCTCGCCGTGGCCGCCGGCATGGCAGCCACGGTGAACCCGTGCGGGTTCGCACTGCTCCCCGCGTACCTGTCGGCCTTCCTCGGCACGGAACACCGCTCGGGCGGCACAGGGGCGGTGGCGCGTGCGCTTGCCGTCTCGGGTGCGCTCACGGCCGGGTTCGTGGTCGTTTTCGGTCTGTTCGGCGTTGTCATCACGCCCTTGGCGCTGTCCGTCGAGGACAAGCTCCCGTGGGTGACGGTCGTCATCGGCCTCGGTCTCGTCGTCCTCGGCTTCGCGTTGCTGGCCGGCCGTCAGCCGACGGTGCGCATCCCCAAGCTCCAGCGCGGCGGACGCGACGGCACGCTGGCGTCGATGTTCCTGTTCGGCGTGTCGTACGCCACGGCCTCGCTGTCGTGCACGATCGGCCCGTTCCTCGCCGTGACGACGACGACGTTCCGTTCGTCCAGCTTCGTCGCTGGTAGCGCCGTCTTCCTGGCCTATGCCATCGGCATGGGCATCGTGATCGGCATCCTCACCGTGGCGCTGTCGCTGGCCAAGGCCGGCGTCGTGCACCGGTTCCGAGCGTTGCTCCCCCGGGTCAACCGCATCGCCGGTGCCTTCATCGTGATGGCCGGCACCTACGTGTCGTACTACGGGTGGTACGAGATCCGTCTCCTGCGTGGCGGCGGATCGAACGATCCGATCATCACCCGAGCCGTACGGCTCCAGAGCTGGCTCACGGATCACGTCGTCACCGACCATCCCGCCCGCACGGCCGCCATCGCCGCGGCAGTCCTCGCGCTCATGGCCGGCGCCGCCGTCGCCGGGCGGCGCACCCGTTCGGCCCGAGGCCTCGACACCCGACGGTCGGCCGACCCGATCGGCGCGGCGGGATCCGGCGAGGACCAGCGGTGACGCCTCGCGCCATCGACCTCCGGCGCCGACAGCGGAGCGGCCAGTTGTCCGGCGGGACGCCGCCCCCATCGTGCGCGAGGCTGGAGAGTTCATGGGCGCATCGGCGAACACGGCCATCCTTCGCGACGGGGTCACCCGCGATGGATGACCGCGTTCCTCCTCGGGCGACCGGACCGATCGAGCGACCGACCGTGTTCGAGCAGCACGTCGTGCCCGAACTCGAGGTGCTCTACCGCGTAGCCCGGTCGCTCACCCGGAGCCAGCCCGACGCCGAGGACCTCGTCCAGGACACCCTCCTTCGAGCCCACCGATCGATCCACACCTTCGATGGACGCCATCCTCGCGCCTGGCTGTTGACCATCATGCGCAACGCCCACCTCAACGGTCTGCGGCGTCCCACGGCGGACGTCGTGCACGACTCGGACGACGCCATGCGGACCCTGGCCTCGAGCGGGCCCGGGCCCGAAGGGTTCGTCGACCAGGCGCTCGACACCGCAGTGGCGCGGGCGCTCGACGACCTGCCGCCCCGCTTCCGGCGGGTGGTCGAGATCGTCGACAGGGACGGCCGCTCGTACGCCGACGCGGCGGACGTGCTCGGCGTCCCGATCGGCACCGTGATGAGCCGCCTGCACCGCGCTCGGACCCGTGTCCGCAAGCAGCTCGACACGCACCTCGATCCCGAGCGCGGCGATCGATGAGGCTTCTGCGCCGCACGCGCGGCCCGATGACCTGTGCCGAGGTGGCTCGCCGCCTCCAGCGGTACCTCGACGGCAACCTCGACGACGGCCGGGCTCAGCAGCTCGCCGCGCACCTTGAGATGTGCCGCGACTGCGGCATGGAAGCCGAGACGTACCTCGACATAAAGGCTGCGCTTGCCGCCCACGGCACCGGCCCGCTCCCCGACGACGCGCTGGCCCGGCTCGCCGACTTCGCCCGCCGTCTCGCCGACGAGCACGAGTGACGCCGCCCGCACCATCCGCCCGGCGTGTCGAGCAGACCCCGGGAATAGCAGCGGCGGTCCTGCGGGTTCCCGTGGCGTGAGACATCGATCCGCGTTCCACCTGGCCGGCCTGGTCGCCGGCGGGCTGCTCGTCCTGAGTGCCTGCGGCGGCTCCACGGCGCCTTCCGCAGCACCCGTGTCGCCGGCGTCGTCCGCGGGCGCCACTCCCGCAGTCCCCGCGGCGACGACGAGCGGGTCTATCCCTGCGCCGTCAGCGACGACCGCACCTCCAGCGCCCACCGGCACCGCCGTCGCCTCGTCGGCGGTGACCGCCGCGCCGAGCCCGCTCCCCGAAGTCACGGTCCGGAACGCCGCCACCGGCGATGCCGTCGAACTGGCGCGCCTGCTCCCCGCCGACAAGCCGCTCCTCGTCTGGTTCTGGGCACCCCATTGACCCGTCTGCCGGGCGGAGGCGCCCGGTGTTGAGCAGTTCGCTCAACAGCACGCAGATCTCCTCCGAGTCGTCGGACTCGGGACGCAGGACGACGCGAAGCAGGCCAAGCAGTTCGTCGAGCGCTACAAGTTGCAGCACACGATGCTGTGGGACGAGTCGTTCGAGTCATGGACCCAGCTCGGCGTGCGCGGCCAGCCCGCCGGCATGCTCTTCGCGGCCGATGGCACGCTGATCAGCCGCTGGAGCGGCCCCATCCCCGAGGACAAGGTGCTCAAGGCCCTCGGTTCGGGCTGACAGGCCCGACGAGGCCCCGCCGGGCGGAGGTTCCGCAGAATCGCTCGCCGCTACCCGCGGGGATGTCGAGCCGCGCGACGAACGTCGTCGGTCATCGAGCCGCCCAGGATCGTGGCCGCTCGTGGGCACGCCGCCGAACACCCGGCGCGACTCGATGCCTTCGGCAACCCGAGCTCGTAGAGCAGGTCGTGCCCGCCGAGATCGACCGTCGCCTGTTGCCGATCGGGTTCGAGGGTGACCCGTTGGCGATCACTCCGACCGAGTTCGTCCCGGCCGGGCACGCCTGGCAAGCGTGGCGACGAGGCAACCTCGATGCCGGCCGCTGCGGACTGTCGTCCATCAACGAGCTCTCGACGCGTGGTGGATTCGAAACGTTTCGCGAACACGGCGGGCCACTGGTGGCGCATCGGCGTTGGACGAGCTATCCCGGAACGTGCGGGCACAGCGGGGTGTGGCGCGTGACTGGCAGCGGACGAACCGGGAGTGGTCGACGAGGCCCTCGGTCGCCGCGATCTCGGCGCGGGGGGTCGACCCGGCGCCAGTGCGCGAGTGCGTCGAGCCGGGCCTGCCGGTGTCGCGACCGCCAGAGCACCTCTGTCGGGTACATCGGGGGGCAGGTCGCCGTCGCGCAGGGCGCGCAGCAAGATCATCAGGAGGCCGGGGTCCGGCCATCCACCACGCGCGGCACGACCGCCCGCGCCGCCTCCCCGTGGGCGACGAGCGCACGGGCCGCGGCGCGCCGCCTCGCCGCGTCGTCCGCGCCCAGTTGGGCCACGAAGCCGTCAAGTTCCACGTCGCCAGCATGGCGCGCACCGCGACCGGGCACGAGCGGGTTAAGGCGAGTGCGTGGCCGCTCACCCCGGCCGCCCGGCCAGTGAGACCGGTCAGCCCGAACACGAGCACGCTCGCGAACAGTTCGTGCACCTCGGCGTACTTGGGGGTAAGGCACGTGGCCGCAACTGAAGGGGTTCCGATTCCGAGCGGAGTCACCGTCGCCCTGCGCCGGATCCCGGGCGGTCGGGCCGGTTCGCTGGCGGGTGTTCGCGGGTGCCCAGTCACGTCTCAGCGCCGCCAATGGTGGGGGGCGCCGTGGGCGCCGGGCCACGGCTCGGTTGAGTGGCTCAGTCGAGTTCGAGCGGTTGCTTGCCGAGGTTCTGACCGGTGAACAACCGGTTCAGCGTGGCGGGGATGCGGTCGAAGCCGTGCTGGATGTCCTCGTGGTGCGTGAGGTCGCCCGACGCGAGCCATCCGGCGAGCTCGCCGATCGCCTCCCCCATGCGGTCGAAGTAGTCGATGACGATGAAGCCCTCCATGCGGGCGCGCATCAGGACGATGTTCATCAGGTTGCGAGGGCCTGGCGCCAGCGTGGTGTCGTTGTAGCCCGAGATGCCGCCGCACATGACGATGCGGGCGTTCATGGCCAGGTGGTCGAGGGCGGCTTCGAGGATCGGGCCGCCCACGTGGTCGAAGTAGATGTTCACGCCACCCGGGCAGAGCTCGCCGATGCGGGCGCTGACGTCCTCGGCGTTGTGGTCGATGGCGGCGTCGAAGTGCGCAGCCTCGCTGAGCCACCGGCACTTCTCGGCTCCGCCGGCGATGCCGACGACACGGCAGCCCTTGACGCGGGCGATCTGGCCCGCCACCGATCCGTTGGCACCGGCGGCGCCGGATACGAGCACGGTCTGCCCCGGCCTGGGCTCGCCGAGGTCGAGCAGGCCGAAGTACGCGGTGACGCCGGTGACCCCGAGCGCGCCGAGGAACCAGGACGGTGGCAGCTCCTTCGGGAGCTTGCGCGCGCCCATCGGCCCGTCGCCGACAACGTGGTAGTCCTGCCAGCCGCCGAGGCCCATCACCATGTCGCCGGGCTCGAGGCCAGGGCGGCGCGACACCACCACCTCGCCCACCGTGGACGCTCGCATCACCTCGCCGATCTGCACGGGCGGCATGTATGGACGTGGTGGTGTGGCTGCGGTGGCGCGGGCGTCGGGGATGTCGCGTTCGACGGTGCAGACCGGTACCCGTGAGGTCGATGCCGGGGTGGGCGTGACTGGTCGGATACGTCGGGTGGGTGCGGGTCGACCGCGCCTGGTTGATCAGGACCCCGAGCTGGTGGTCGTGTTGGATGAACTGGTCGAACCGACCAGTCGGGGTCATCCGATGTCGCCGTTGCGGTGGACGTGCCTGTCGACCTATCAGCTCGCTGACGCGTTGACCGGCATGGGACACCCGGTGAGCTCGGCGACGGTGGCCGGTCTGCTGCATGAGTTGCACTACTCGTTGCAGGGCACCGCCAAACAACGCGAAGGCCGCCAACATGAGGACCGTGACGCCCAGTTCCGCTATCTGAACGGGCTCGTCGCCGATCGTCTCGCCGCCGGGGAACCGGTGATCTCGGTCGATACCAAGAAGAAAGAACTCGTCGGGCAACGAGCCAACGGCGGCCAAGAGTGGCAACCCGCCGGTGACCCGGTACGCGTCGATGTGCACGACTTCCCCGATCCCGAAGTCCCCAAGGCCGTGCCTTACGGGGTGTCCGACATCGGCGCCGACGCCGGCTGGGTCACCGTGGGCGATGACCATGACACCGCCGAGTTCGCCGTGCACACCATCGGCCGCTGGTGGAACATGGTCGGGGTCAAGCAGTACCCCGCCGCCACCCGACTGTTGATCACCGCTGACGCTGGTGGTTCCAACGGCTACCGGGTCCGCCCGTGGAAGGTCGAACTCGCCTAACTCGCGGCGCACGCCGGGATCGAGATCACCGTCTGTCACTTCCCACCCGGCACATCGAAGTGGAACCGGATCGAACACCGACTGTTCTCCCACATCACGATGAACTGGCGCGGGCGACCCCTCACCTCCCACCAAGTGATCGTCGACCTGATCGGCGCCACGACCACCCGCACCGGGCTCACCATCAGAGCCGAACTCGACCCCGGCTACTACCAACCCGGCATCAAGATCACCAACCGCCAACTCGCCACCGTGCCCCTCACCCCCCACGACTTCCACGGCGAATGGAACTACACCATCGGCCACACACCTCAGACCGAGTAATTCCCTCGCGGGCCCTAATCAACAACCGAGAGCTCCACCGCGAGACCGAACCCGGGCGCAGCCCAACGACCCGCCAACCGTCGAGCCCGGCCATCACCATCACCATCTCCGGCTGGTTCGTCGACAGGTCCGTGGCGCTGCCGGGCGGCTCGGGCTGACGTGGCGACGATGGCGCCGATCTCGGCCACGATGTTGCGGCGCGGGCGGCCACGACGGCCTCCACGATGCCACTCTTGCCTTGCGCAGAG
>JAYVMH010000267.1:0-13478 GCA_043759015.1 Actinomycetota bacterium | reverse complement strand
TGTACCTCGAGGATCAAGCGCAGGCGACAGGCGTAGTGCCCGACGACCGCACCATCGTGATCGAACGCTTCCGCGACGAGATCGGCGACTGGCGGGTGTGCATCCTCAGCCCGTTCGGTACGCCGGTGCACGCGCCGTGGGCGATGGCCATCCGCCGCCGGATCGCCGAACGGTCCGACGTTCCCGCGGAGGTGATGTGGACCGACGACGGCATCGTGCTCCGCTTGCCCGAGACGTCGAGCGACGAGTTCCCGCTTTCCGATCTGGTGATCGACCCCGACGACATCGACGAGTTGGTGATGGACGGTCTGCCGCAGACGAGCCTGTTCGCGGCCCGCTTCCGTGAGTGCGCGGCCCGTGCGCTGCTGCTCCCGCGCCGCCGTCCCGACCAGCGAACGCCGCTGTGGCAGCAGCGACAACGAGCCGCGGATCTGTTGGCCGTCGCATCGAAGTTCCCGACCTTCCCGATCCTGCTCGAAACGTCGCGCGAGTGCCTTCAGGACGTGTTCGACCTGCCGGCACTACGCGAAGTGCTCGGGCAGCTGCGCAACCGTTCGGTGCGCGTCGTCACCGTGGACACGGCGAGGGCATCGCCGTTCGCGCAGAGCCTGCTGTTCAACTGGATCGCCGCCTACATGTACGAGGGTGACGCGCCGCTCGCCGAGCGACGCGCTGCCGCGCTCGCGCTGGACAAAGACCTGTTGCGCGACCTGCTCGGCGCCGAGGAGCTACGCGATCTGCTGGACCCCGGTGCGCTGGCCGACATCGAGCTCGAACTGCAGCTGCTGGCCGACGGTCGTCGTGCCCGGCACCCCGACGAGCTGCACGACGTGCTCCGCAGGCTCGGCGACCTGGATGCAGGCGAGATCGAGCTGCGATGCGAGGGCTCGGACGGAGCCGCATGGTTGCAGCAACTCGTGCGCGAACGACGGGCCGTCGGTGTCGCCGTCGCGGGCGCGGCGCGGTTCATCGCCGCCGAGGACGCAGCCCGCTACCGCGACGCGCTCGGGTGCAACGTGCCGCTCGGGTTGCCCCGGGCCTTCACCGAGCCCGTGCCGCACCCCCTCGAGTCCCTCGCCGGCCGATATGCGCGCACGCACGGCCCGTTCGTCACCGAGCAGGTCGCCGCCCGCTTCGGCATCTCCGACGACCGTGCGCACGGTGCCCTCGTCGCGCTGGAAGTCGAGGACCGCGTGGTACGCGGCGAGTTCCGCCCGAACGGCTCGGGGCGCGAGTGGTGCGACAGTGAGGTGCTCCGCCAGCTTCGCCGCCGATCGCTGGCCATGCTGCGCCGCGAGGTCGAGCCCGTGGAACCCGACGCGTATGCCCGCTTCGTGCAGGCGTGGCACGGCATCGGCAGCAACCGCCACGGGTTGGATTCACTCGTCGAGGTGCTCGGCCAGCTCCAGGGCGCTGCCCTGGTTGCCGGAACGATCGAGAGCGAGGTGCTGCCGTCGCGACTTCGCACGTATCGCCCCACCGATCTGGACGAGCTGTGCACGACAGGCGACGTGGTGTGGGTCGGTGCCGGCGCGCTCGGTGCGAGCGACGGTCGGGTGCGGCTGTGCTTCGCCGACCAACTGCCGTTGCTCGCAGCCGGCTGGGAGTCGCAGGATCATCCGACCGGTGGGCTGCACGACGCGATCCGGTCGCATCTCTCCGAGCGCGGCGCGAGCTTCTGGAACGGCCTCCGCGGGGCCGCCACGGACTCGACCGACACCGAGCTCCTCACCGCGCTCTGGGACCTCGTGTGGGCTGGTGAGGTCACCAACGACTCACTCGCTCCACTGCGCGCCATGCTCTCGTCGAAGGGCCTGGGCACACGACGGGCGGCGCCCGCCACTGCGTCCGCAGCGCGGCAGCGCCCGCGGCCGGGCAGGCTGACGCGCATCGGTCCACCGCTCGGGGCCGGTCGCTGGAGCCTCGTCGCACCGCTGCTGCTGCCGTCGCCCACGCCAACCGAGGCGGCGCACACCACCGCACTCCAGTTGCTCGAGCGATACGGCGTGGTCACACGCGAGGCGGTGCTTGCCGAGGGCGTGGTTGGTGGGTACGCCTCGGTCTACGGCGTGTTGAAGGTGTTGGAGGAACGGGGACAGGTGCGCCGCGGCTACTTCGTGGCGGGCCTCGGTGCGGCCCAGTTCGCCATGCCGGGGGCGGTGGATCGTCTGCGGTCGGCACGCGACCTGCCCGACCCCGAACTGCACCCGGAGGCCGCGCCCGCACCGGTGATCCTCGCCGCCACCGACCCCGCCCAGCCATACGGCGCGGCCATCGTGTGGCCCCCGTCCGCAGGTCGTCCGGCGCGTTCAGCCGCAGCGTCGGTGATCCTGCGTGCAGGCGCGCCCCTCGCGTGGTTCGACCGCCGAGGCCACCATCTCGTCACGTTCCCCGCGGCCGACACCGACACCGGTTGGGCAGAGGCGCTCGCGGCGCTGGTGAAGGACGGGCGCGTGCGCTCGGTCGAGGTGCGCAAGGTGAACGGCGAGGGCCTCGCACCATCGTCGGGGTGGGCCCAGGCCCTCATCGCGGCCGGCTTCGTCGAGGGCTACCGCGGCTTCGTCGCGCGGGCGTGATCGTGTGAGCGTCGTTCGGTGATCGGGCACGTGCTCGACCAAGTGCAGCGGCACTACACGGCCATCTACTCCAGCGCGCCGGTGCACGTGTTGCACGCCGACCTCCACCTCGGCAACGCCAAGTGGTCTCGCGGCCGGTTGTCGGTGTTCGACTTCGACGATTGCGTGATCGGCGTGCCGATGCACGACCTCGCCGGCGAACCGTTCGAAGCGTCGGTCGCCGGTCGGGGGCTGCTGCTGCTGAACGAACTGATCGGTACCGAGACCGCCGACTTCGTGCAGCTGTTGCCGCGCTTCGTTGCCAACCTGGATCTCAAGCTGCGCCACTACCTCGACGCGGGCGAGTTCCGCCACGACCTCGACGGCGTCGTTCCGCTCACCTGAACGGCGTGTCAGTCGTTGCGGTGCACGGCGCGCAGGCCAGCCCACGCCAGGTCGGCGATCTGCTGACCGAGCAGGTCGGGATCGAACTGGTCGCCCCGCTCCACGAGGTGGCGGCTCACACCTTCGGCGAGGCCCACCAGGCCCTGGGCGAGCGTTCGCTGATGCTCGTCCTCGATGTCGGCGGCGATCAGCGGTGCGATCGCTGCGGCGGCTTCGGCGGTGATGCGGCGGATCGCGATCGTGGATTCCTCGTCGCGGTTGGCGCGGGAACCGAACAGCAGGAGGAAGGCGTCGTGGTCGTCGGCGACCCAGCGGAAGTACGCCTTGAACCCGAGCTCGGTCTGCTCCTTGCCCGTGCCGGCGGTGGTGACGCCCTTGGTGACAGCGTTGCGCAGCCGGTTGCCTGCTTCCTCGAGCAGGGCCAGGTACAGATCCTGTTTGCTGTCGAAGTGCTGGTAGAGCACCGGTTTGGTCACGCCGGCGGCCTCGGCGACGTCGTTCATCGAGGTCGAGTGGAAGCCCCGGCGGGCGAACACCTGGACCGACACGTCGAGGATCTGCTCGCGGCGGGCAGGAGCGGGAAGTCGCATGCTCATCAGTTACCCCAGAGTAACAACGTGCGAGGTGCAGCGAAACATGCGGGTCACAGGCCGCGTTCGCGGTCGTCGCGTTCGGCGGCCTTGACGGCATAGCCGAGCACGATCGCTGGCGCCAACAGCACCGAGCCGGCGATCACCGATCCGACGACGACGGCTGAGACCGCTCCGTTGAAGCTGATCGCGAACCCGATGATGAACGTGGCGATCGCGACGGCGAAGAACAGGTAGCCGATCCTGTTGGCGAGCAGGGTGTACTTCGCCACCTGCTGCCGGCGGGCGCGGATCGGATCGACGGTCATCAGATGCTCGACGGCAACAGGCGGTTGACGTTCTCGAAGAAGAAGTACAGCACGATCACGAACGGCAGCACGCCGGTCGCGAACGAGACCCACAGGCGGCGGGTCCGCTTGCCGATGAAGAAGGCACCGACGCACACCCCGAGGAGCAGAAGTCCCCAGATGATCACGTGCGGGACGGCGCTCGAATCGTCGAACCATCCGCTGGCGAACACGTCGCTGGTATTGCTGTGCGACGGCGGGGCGACGGTGGTGGCCGGCACGACAGCAGCCGGGGTCGTCGTTGCCGGGGTCGTTGTTGCCGCGGGGGTGGTGGACGCGGGGAGCGAATCGCCCGGCAGCGTGGTCGCGGCTTCGGTGGTGCCCGGCGACGTCACCCACGGCGGCGCCATCACCTGGCTGCTCTGCGCCGGCACGAGGGTCGCCTTCACGATCAACCGCTGCTTGGCCGTGTAGGCGGGTGTGCACGTGGCGAGCGTGAGCGTCGCGACGTTCGGGTCGATGGTCGGGATGACCAACTCGTACTGCGACGGCGACACGACCGTGGTGCCGGTGACGGAGTAGACGAACGTGCCGGCCACGGTGCTGACCTCGATGAGGTCGCCGACCTTCACCTGGTCGAGGTCGAAGAAGGGGTGTCCGTACGTGGTGCGGTGGCCGGCGATCGCCGCATTGCCCAACTGGCCCGGCATCGGCGTCTCTGCGAAGTGACCCGGCCCCTTCTTGAGGTCGGACACCCCGACGCCTTCGACGATGGTCTTGTCCAGCCCGATGCTGGCGATCTTGAGGCGGGCGATCGCGGTCCCGTTGGCGATCGGCGGTCCCGACGGCGCGACCGGCACCGTCGTCGTGGTCGGCGTCGTCGGTAACGGCGTTGTCGGTAACGGCGTGGTGGTTGGTACCGGCGTCGGGGTCGCCGAGGTCGGGCTGGTCGTGCTGGTCGGGCTGGTCGTGCTGGTCGCGGTGCTCGTGCTCTGGAGGAGGCCGTCGAACTGCCGGCTCAGGTCGTGCTGGGCCTGCGCGGTCTGGATGCCGGTGCCCCAGAGCTGGTAGCCGACGAACGCGAACATCAGCAACCCGATGGTGATGAACGTGCGACCGATCAGGCCGACCCTCCACCGCCAGTCCTTCGGGGGTCGCGGCCGCTCGAAGTAGGGCACTCTCGTCCGGCCGCTGCTCACGTCGATCAAGGCTATCCCCCGAGTGCACCAGGTTGGCTCCCCGCCCGGCCCGGCCAGTAGCGTGGTCACTCGTGATGGAACCCGTCGTCCACCTCGCCGGCGTGGTCGCGGTGATGGGTGGCTTCCCGGTGTTGGCGGGTGCGGATCTCACCGTCGAACGGGGTGAGATCCTGCTGCTTCGGGGGCCGAACGGGGCCGGCAAGACCTCGCTGCTGCGGCTCTGTGCCGGCCTGCTCCCGGTGGAACGCGGGGCTGCCGAGGTGCTCGGCTGCGACCTCGTCGCCGACCGCACGCTGGTCCGCAATCGGGTCGGACTGCTGGGGCATGCCAACGGTCTCTACGGCGACCTGACCGTTGCCGACAACGTGACGTTCTGGGGCGCGACCGTCGGCGCGACGGCGCAGGAAGTGGCCGCGTCGTTGGCCAGGATGGGCCTCGACGGTCGCTTGGCGGTGGTGCGCGTCGGCCGGCTCAGCGCCGGCCAGCGGCGACGGACCGCGCTCGCGTGCCTCGTGGCCCGCCGGGCCGAGCTGTGGCTGCTGGACGAGCCCCACGCCGGGCTGGATGCGACCGGCCGCGACGAGATCGACTCGACGCTCCGCGAAGCGGTCGCCAGCGGCGCGACCGTGATCGTCGCCAGCCACGAGCTCGAACGCGCCGGTGCGTTGGCGACGCGCGTGGTCGAGGTCGTCGGCGGCCAGATCCGCCCGCTCGGAGACGCGGCATGACGCCGTGGCGCATCGCTCGCCTTGTGGCCGCGAAGGACCTGCGCATCGAGCTGCGCAGTCGCGTCGTCACCAACCAGGTGCTGCCGTTCGCGGCGTTGGTGATGGTGATGTTCGCGTTCGCGCTGGACAACGACGCCGTCCTCACTCGTGTCGCGCCGGGGCTGGTGTGGCTGGCCACGATGTTCAGCATGCTCGTGCTCGTGCAGCGGGCGTTCGCGGTGGAAACTGCCGACGGCGCGCTGGACGCGTTGCAGGTGGCGGGTGTCCGCTCGGGCGGGATCTTCCTCGGCAAGGCCATCGCCCTCGCTGTGCAGCTGGCGGTGCTGGAGGTGGTGCTGCTGGTGGCCGCGATCGTGCTGTACAAGGCGCAGGTGGGGGCCGGCGGCGTCGGGTTGTTGGTCACGACCTTCGTGGCCGCGACCATCGGGCTCGCCTTCGTCGGTACGCTCTACGGCGGTCTCGCCGCCGGGGCCAAAGGACGCGAAACCCTGCTTCCGCTCCTTCTGCTCCCGGTGGTGGCACCCGTGCTCATCGGTGCAACCCGAGCGACGGAAGCCGCGCTCGGTACCAATGGGGCGGCGCCCGGAGAAGGTTGGCCGTGGATCGGTCTGCTCGTTCTGTTCGCCGCTCTTTTCGGGGTCGGTGGCACGCTCGCTTTCGGATCGCTCATCGACGAATAGAACCGCTTGAACAAGGCATCCATGAACAAGGCCGTTATGACTCCAACCGACATCAACACGAGGCAGCCCACCGGCACCGCGTTCACGCGGGCGTTGGGCATCGCCGCGTTGGTGGGCATCGGTTGGCTCGTCGTGTTCGGCCTGTTCATCTCCCCGAACGACCGAGTGCAGAAGAAGGGCGTGCGGATCATGTACATCCACGTGCCCTCCGCGTGGCTGGCGTACCTCGCGTTCATCGTTACCGGCATCGCCAGCGCTGCCTATCTGTTCAAGCGCACGCGCAGCCTCACGTGGGACCGCATCGCCGGCGCGAGCGCGGAGATCGGTGTGCTCTTCATGGGCATCGCGCTCGTCTCGGGCAGCCTGTGGGGCCGCATCTCGTGGGGCACGTACTGGACGTGGGACTCCCGCCTCACCACCACGGCGTTCCTGTTCGTCACCTACATCGGTTACCTCGCCGTCCGCGACCTGGGGGGCACCCACCACCAGCGCGCGACGCGCAGTGCGATCCTGGCGCTGCTCGCCGTGCTCGAGGTGCCGCTGGTCCACTTCAGCGTCAAGTGGTGGCGTCCGCTGCACCAGCAGGAGACCGTGGCCGAGGGGAAGCTCAACGGCCTCATGCTGTTCAGCCTGTTCACCGGCATCGTGTCGTTCACGCTGCTCTACGTGTGGCTGCTGCTGCACCGCCAACGGGTGATGGCGATGCAGGACGCGGTCGACGACCAGGGACTGGACCGAGCGTTGGCGGAGCGTCGGGCCGAGGCACAGGAGGTCGCGCCGTGAACCAGACGCCGTACGTGATCGCCAGCTACGTCGTGACGCTCGGCGGCATCGCGTTGTACACGTGGCGGTTGCTGGCCCGTGCCCGCAAGGCCGCGGTGCAGGTGCCGTCGGAGGAGCGCCCGTGGACCTGAGCCCTCGTGAGGTCGTCCCCACCGCGGTCGGTCGCAAGCGCAAGCGTCCGTGGACGGCCATGGTGGTGCTGGCACTCGTGCTCGTCGCGGGCGGTGTCGTCGTCACCAAGTTCCTGACGTCCGCGATCGACTACTACTGCAACGTCGACGAGGTGGGCGCGAAGAGCGGTTGCGACGTCGGCCGCAACATCCGCATCCAGGGTGTCGTCCAGAAGGACTCCGTCGGCAAGTCGAACGGGAAGATCGACAGCTTCGTGGTCGCGTTCAATGGCAAGAAGATGACCGTGAACGTCGGGAGCGAACCGAGCGGTCTGTTCCAGGAGTGCATCCCGGTGGTCGTGCGCGGTCGCGCCGTGCAGAGCATCGACGGTGTGGTCTTCGAGGGCGACGAGGTGATCGTGAAGCACGACAACAACTACGACGCCGCGAACAAGCAGCGGCTCAGCCAGACCAACGCGGAGGCCACGGCGTGCTCGCAGAAGGGGTGAACGGCCTCTTCGGTCACACCGCGCTCATCATCGGACTGGCCGCCTCGGTGTTCGGTGGCGGCGCGTTGGCGACTGCGACGCTGCTGAAGGATCATCGGCTGGTTCGCACCGTGCAGGCGTACGGCTGGCTGGCGCTGTTCGGTGCGGTGCTGGCGATCGTGGTGATGGAACGTGCGCTGATCACACGCGACTGGTCCCTGATGTACGTGCAGAAGGTGGGTGCCACCACCACCCCGCCGCTGTTCAACTTCACCGCGCTGTGGAGCGCGCTCGAGGGAAGCATCCTGCTGTGGCTGCTGCTGCTGGCGATGTACACCACCATCGTCATGCGCCGCTATCGGGCACGGATGACCGATCCGCTCATCGCCTGGGCGATGGTCACGATGTTCGCGGTCACCGCGTTCTTCTTCTTCCTCGCGCTCGGCCCCACCGACGCGTTCAGGCCGGCGGGGTTGCCGAACTTCGACACGTGCTGCAGGGGCCCGAACCCGCTGTTGCAGAACCACGTGCTCGTGCTGTTCCACCCGCCGATCCTCTACCTCGGTTACGTCGGCTTCACGGTGCCGTTCGCGTTCGCGATCGGCGCGCTCGCCACCGGTCGGGTCGGTGAGGGCTGGTTGATGGAGACGCGCCGTTGGGCGCTGATCGCGTGGGGGTTCCTCACGCTCGGGATCGTGCTCGGCAGTTGGTGGAGCTACGAGGTGCTCGGCTGGGGTGGTGTGTGGGCGTGGGACCCGGTGGAGAATGCCAGCTTCCTGCCGTGGCTCACCGGCACGGCCTACCTCCATTCCGTGCTGGTGCAGGAGCGGCGCGGCATGCTGCGCGTCTGGAACCTGAGCCTCCTGGTGGCTACGTTCTCGCTGACGATCCTGGGTACGTTCCTCACGCGCAGCGGCGTGATCAACAGCGTGCACGCGTTCAGCGACAGCACCATCGGCCCCTACCTGCTCGGTGCGTTCGGCGTGATCCTCGTCGTGTCGCTTGGGCTGATCGCGTGGCGTGGCGATCGTCTGCGGTCGCCCGGCGCGATCGATTCGCCGATCTCGCGCGAGGGAGCGTTCCTCGCCAACAACGTCATCTTCTCGCTGTTCGCGTTCATCGTGCTGCTCGGCACCGTGTTCCCCCTGATCGTCGAGGCCAAGGACAACCGCAAGATCGCCGTGGGTTCGCCGTTCTTCGACACGATGGCGCGCCCGGTCGGCTTGGTGCTGCTGTTCTTGATGGCGATCGCGCCGGTGCTGCCGTGGCGCAAGGCCTCGGGCGAACTGCTCCGCGAGCGATTGTTCTGGCCGGCGTGGTGCGGCGCCGGTGCACTCGTGCTCGCCGTACTGCTCGGCGCCACCGACTTCGCGCCGCTGCTCGCGTTCGCGCTCGCCGGCTTCGCAGCCGGCGCGGCGATGCGCCAACTGGTGCTCGCCACCCGTCGCCAGGGCTATCGCGGTCTGCTCGGTCGCGCCAACGGCGGGATGGTCGTGCACCTCGGCGTGATCCTCATCGCTGTCGGTCTCGCCGCGTCGAACAGCTACACCAAGTCGGGCGAGTTCGACATGCACCGGGGCGATGTCGTGCACTTCGCGGGCCACGACTTCACGCTGAAGGACGTCATCGACTTCACGACCCCGCGGTCGGTCGGCATCAAGGCCCTCGTCCAGATCGACGACGGCGCCGCGTACTCGCCGGCGATCAGCACGTTCACGGCGCAGGGCCTGGACATCGCGACACCCAGCGTGAAGACCGGCCTGATGAACGACATCTACCTCACGTTGGAGATCGGTTCGAAGCCGAGCACGGGGAACGCAAAGTTGAAGATCTTCCTCAAGCCGATGATCGTGTGGCTGTGGATCGGCGGGTTGCTGTGTGGCGCCGGCACGTTGCTCGCTGCCTTCCCCGGCAAGCACCGTCGCCGCCCCACGGATCCCGTGTCCGCTCCCATCCCGCTCGAAGAGCAGGTCGCCGATGTCTGACGAACCGCCGCGTCGGCGCGTCGCCCCGATCATCGTGCTGGTCGTGGCCGTCGCGCTCGCCGCGTTGTTCGTCGTGCTCGCCACCAGCGCATCGGGCCCGACCGACAGGCTGGGGGTGATCGACAGCCCCCTGCTCGACCGGGCCGCGCCCACCGTGCGCAGTACGACGCTGGACGGCAAGCCGTTCGACCTGTCGCGGCGCAAGGGCAGTTGGGTGGTCATCAACTTCTTCAACTCCACGTGCATCCCGTGCCGGGCCGAGCATCCCGAGCTCGTCAAGTTCGTCGGCCAGCAGCAGGGCTTCGGTTCGGCGGGCGCCGAGCTCTACACGGTGCTGCAGTACAAGGACGACATCAAGAACGTGAGGAACTTCTTCATCACGCGCGGTGGCGACTGGCCGATCGTGCGCGACGACGACGGCCTGATCAACGTGGACTTCGGTGTGGCGCAGGTGCCCGAGACGTTCATCGTCAACCCCGCAGGCGTCGTGGTGCTGCGTTGGGCCGGCCCGATCGATGCCGACACGTTGTCGCGGCTGGTGCAACAGCAACGTGAGATCTTCGGGGCAGCATGAGCCGCACCTCGTCGTTGAAGCGGTGGCGGGGCTGGGTGGTGTTGGTGTTCGTCCTCGTCGGGTTCATGGCCTACGGCACGACGCGCAACGCCGGCGCGCAAACACCCGACGAACGTGTGCAGGAGATCACCAAGCGTCTCGCGTGCCCGGTGTGCGACGGCGAGTCGGTGTACGAATCCGCCAACCCGGCGTCGGCTGCCATCCGTTCGGAGGTGAAGGCGCAGGTGCGGGCGGGCGTCGCCAGCGACGATCAGATCATCGGTTACATCGTGCAGCAGTTCAGGGGGAAGACGCAGCTCGTGCCGTCCGCGAGTGGCTTCGAGTCGCTCGTGTGGGTGCTGCCCGCCACCGCGCTCGTGTGTGCCGCGGTAGGTCTGTTCTTCGCGTTCCGGCGGTGGAAGCTGAACGCGGACATAGTGCCCGACGATGCCGACCGGGCGCTTGTCGAACAGGCCCTCATCCAAACGGCCCGCGACCAAACGGCCGGCGATGAACCCTGATCGGGTCACCGAGCTCGAAGAGGAACGTCGGTTCCTGCTCGGCAGCATCCGCGACATCGAACGCGAACACGCGGCGGGCGATGTCGACGAGCACGACTTCGCGACGCTGCGCGATGGGTACATCGCCCGCGCCGCGGTGGTGCTGCGCGAGATCGACGACGGTCGCCGCATGCCGACCGCCACGCCGGCCCGACCGTGGTCGCGACGCTTGGTCGTCCCGGTCGCCACGCTCGCGGTCGGCGTGCTGCTCGGTGTGGCGGTCAGCCACTACGCGGGGCAGCGGCTGCCGGGGCAGGGGCTCACCGGTGGGCTTCCCGCCGACAAGGTGACGACGTTGCTCACCCAGGGTCGTAGCCTGCTTGGCTCCGACACCGCCGGCGCCCTTGCCGCCTACAAAGCGGTGCTCACCATCGAGCCCGACAACATCGAGGCGCGCACGTACACCGGGTGGTTGGTCGTCCTCAACGGCCGGCAGTCCAAGGACGACGCCCAGATCCAACAGGGGATCTCGTTGCTGAAGGATGCGACGAAGATCGACGACACCTACGCGGACCCGCACTGCTTCATCGCCGTCGCGAGCGCGCGATTCCTCTCCACGCCCGACACGGCAACCGCCGCCACGCAGGCGCAGGAGTGCGTCGACCGGAACCCGCCGTCGAACATGGTGCCGATGATCCAGGGCCTCATCCCCGACAGCATCGTCTCGACGACGCCGTAACGCGCTACTCGGCTGGTCACGACTTGGCTGGTCACGACTTGGGGGGCGGCCAGACGTCGGCGTCGACGAAGCCGTCGCCGCTGCGGGTGAGCACCCACACGCTCGCCTTGCGCCAATCGGGGCCGGTGACGATGCGGCAGCCCCGACGCTGCAAGGCGGCGATGGTTGCAGGGATGACGTCGCCGTGGCTGCACAACACCGAACCGTCCGGCACCTCGTCGAGCAACGCGAGCGCGCCCTCGAACCCCCTGTCCTCGCCGAGTCGTTCGTCGCCGCGCACGGCTCGGCCCGTTCGTTCGGCAAGGGGTTGCAGCGTGTCGATGCATCGCAGGTACGGGCTGCTCACCAGTTCGCCACTCACCAGCGACTCGAGGCGGTCGGCCAGCAGCGCGGCCTGTGCGCGGCCCTTGTTCGACAGTGGACGCAGCCGATCGTTGCCGGTCCACTCGCTGCGGCTGCCGGCCTTGGCGTGGCGGACGAGGTACAGCATCAGGCCTCGTGGGTGGCCTTCATGTGCCGCTGCGACAGCTGTTGCACCAACATCAGATACACCACGGTGGTGACGACACCGGCGAAGGACACCACGAGGTTGAGCGTCGAGAACCGGTCGTACACCTTGGCAAACTCGACGATGTCGGCGGAGGGACGGCGCAACTGGGCGAGCGCGCCCGACGCGGTGACGAGCCCGATGATCGGCACGAGCCCGTAGAGCACCCACCAGACCGTGACGAGTGGGCTCGCCGGCCGGGTCTTCCACATCGGATCGTTCGCCATGCCCTCGGGGTCGCTGCCTCTCCACAACTCCTTGAACATCAGCCACGGGATCACGTAGATCGCGCACGGAGGCACGAACCAGCCGGCGATCGCCCATCCAGGTCCCCAGGTGGAATCGCTGCGGCCGATCGTCTTCAGGTTGCTGGCCATCCGGTACATCCAGATCATGGTGAGCACCGCCACCGGGACCACGAAGATGACGGCGAGCGAACCGATGTTGGCGGTCGACGCATCGCGGAACTCGGCTTCGCTGATCGTGCCGGCGACGAAGTCGTGCGCCTTCTTGCCGATCTGGAACGTGTTGAACGCCGCGACGAGTTGCAGCGGGATGATGATGATCAGCAGCACGCGCATGGCCCTCGCCAGGCCGCCGATGCGGAGCACGCCCCTACCGACCACACCGGGCGCGCCGTACGCGACGTAGCCCGGCGGTGGGCTGAAGTTGCCCGGCGGTGGGGGAGGTGGCATCGAAGGGGGCGGGGGTCGGTCGCTCATCGGGTGCACATTAGAGGGCGGTCGTGTGCGTGGCGCGACCCTGGATTCGGGTGCACACTGTGCGGATGAGTTTCTTCGACCGGAACCGCAAGGAGTTGATCGAGAAGGGATACGACCCGTCGCGGCTGCCGCCGGGCCAGTACCTCACCGGTCGGTTCCCCGTGCTGCACGTGGGCGATGTGCCGTCGTACGGCCCCGGCGACTGGGACCTCACCCTCACCGGGCTGGTGGACAACCCGTTCACGATCGGTCTCGACGAGTTGAAGGCGATGCCGTCGGTGACGCCGACGTTCGACATCCACTGCGTCACCAAGTGGAGCAAGTTCGACACGAGCTGGACGGGTGTGCGAGTGCGCGACCTCCTGGACCGCGCCGGAGTGCAACCCGGATCGACGCACGTGATCGAGCACGCCGAGTTCGGATACACCACGAACCTCCCCATCGCCGACATCACCACCGACGAAGCCATCGTGGCCTACGCCTTCGAGGGTGAGGAGATCGAAGCGATCCACGGTGGCCCCGTCCGCATCGTCGTACCCCACCTGTACTTCTGGAAGAGCGCCAAGTGGGTCCGAGCCCTCGAGTTGAGCGACCACGACAAGCCCGG
>JAYVMH010000266.1:0-2820 GCA_043759015.1 Actinomycetota bacterium | reverse complement strand
GCGACGGTGATCGGGTCGGCGCAAACGCCTCGGGGTTGTCGGCGGCGTTGAATCGGGCGGACACGGCGATCTCGGCGAGCTGCTCGATGGTCGTGCCGAACTCGTGCATGTGGCGGCGCGCCGCCATCGCGTACTTGGAGATGAGGGTGTGGCCGTAGGGCGCCTCCCACTGCATCGGACCGCGGGCGCCCCAGTCGAGGTTCGCGGTGCGCAAGCCCCTGCGCAGGTCGGCCCGGGCCGTGGACCCGTAGGCCAGGAGCACGATGTCCGCGTGGCCGGCGCCGATCGCGTCGGCGGCGTGGGCGGCCATGACCTCCCACGACGAACCGCCGACGGTCGTGGAGTCGATCCAGCGCGGCGTGATGCCCATGTACTCGGCCACGTCGACGGGCGCCATCGTGCCGAGGCCGGTGGACGCGAACCCGTCGAGCTGGTCCACCGCCAGGCCGGCGTCGGCGAGCGCCCGGCGCGAGGCCTGAGCCATGAGCGCGTAGGGCGTCACGTCGTCGACCCGGCCGACCTCGGAGAGGCGACACCGGCGATTGCGACGCGTCGAGTCATGACCGGATCGTAGTTGACGGTGATGTCAGATCGCCCGGCCGGCGGAGCTAGCGTGCTCGACGTCCAAGGGGGATGTCATGGCTGGTCGTCTGGAAGGTCGCGTCGCGCTCGTGTCGGGTTCCACCCGCGGCATCGGTCGATCGATCGCCGAGCTGTTCGCCGCCGAGGGGGCCAAGGTGGCCGTCACCGGCCGCACCGTGGACCGCGGGGCGAAGGTGGTCGACGGCATCCGCCAGCGCGGCGGCGACGCCGAGTTCTTCGCACTGGACATCACCGAAGAGGGCAACGTGCGCGATGAACAGCCTCACGCGCACGCTTGCCGTCGAAGGCGCACCGCACGGCATTCGCTGCAACGGCATCGTCGTCGGGCGCGTCGTGAGCGGCCGGGGCGATTCCGGCGTCGGGATGACCAGGACCGACCGCGGCATCGGCAACCCGATGCAGATCGCCCACACGGCCCTGTTCCTGGCGAGCGACGAGTCGTCGTTCATCAACGGCGACCTGATCACCGCGGACGGCGGCGTGCAGATGGACGGCGACTCGCAGATCGGTTGACGGCTCGTGCCCCGGCGGACGTCACCTCCAGCTGAGCGTGAGGTCCTTCACGTGGCGGAGGCCCTGCGGGTACTCGAGCTGCTCGTGGCCGGGCTTCAGGCGGTAGTCGGGGATGCGCCGGTGCCACTCGGCGAGGGCGACACGCAGCTCGCGACGGGCGAGGTGCGAGCCGAGGCAACGGTGCACGCCGCCACCGAACGCGATGTGGCGGTTCGTGTCGCGGTCGAAGCGGACGTCGAAGCCATCGGGGAACTCCGTCGGGTCGAGGTTGGCGGCGCCGTAGCTCACCGTCACGGCGGTTCCCTCGGGGATCACGGTCCCGTCCGGTAGCACGACCTCCTGGGTGGCGACCCGGGGAACGCCGTACGGCACAGGGGTCTCCCAGCGCAGTAGCTCCTCGACGGCGTTCGGGATGATGCTCGGGTCGTCGACGATCTGCCGCCGGTGGTCGTCGTGCGTCGCGAGGAAGGCGAACATGCACGTGAGCGAGTCGCTCACCGTGTCCAGCCCGGCGATCAGGAACAGGAAGCACAGGTCGAGGATGTTCTCCCGGCTCATCTTGTCGCCGTCGACCTCGGCGGTGATGAAGTGGGTGAGGAAGTCGCTCGTCGGGTTCGCCTCGCGCTGGTCGAGCTGCTCGTTGAAGTAGGCGTAGATCCGCTGGCCGGTCTCACCCATCACCCCGAATGCGGCCATGGGGTCATTGGCTGCCTGGGGGTTCGTCTTCTCCGGGTGCAGGATGCCGTCGCGCAGGCCGAGCAGGGTGTCGAGCTCGCTCCACGGCAGGCCCATGAGCGCGAGGAACACCGCCGATGGCAGCAGCTCGGCGAACTCGTCGGTGAAGTTGCACTCACCGCGGTCGATGAAGGCGTCGATGAACTGGTTCGCGCGGTCCTTCACTTCCTGCTCGAGCTGGTCCATCTGCTTCGGGGCGAACAGCGGGTCGAGGATCTTGCGGTACTTGGCGTGCATCGGTGGATCCACGTTCAGCGGGATGAGCGGACGCACGTTGCCGAGGGGCATGTCGACCGCCGAGGAGAACAGCTCGTGGTGGCGGAGCACGAAGTCGGTGGCCTCGCGGCTGAACGACATGACGACGCCGTCCATCGGGCAGTGCAGCGCGTCGGTCTCGACCATGTGCCGGTAGTCGTCTTGCGGCGCGTCGAGGTGCACGAGTTCGCCCAGCTGGATCCGTGAGTACATGCCGGATCGCATCACGGGCGGCAGCAGCATCGGGTCGAAGTCCATGAGGTCTCCTGGGTCATCCGTTCAGGTAAAAGGGCAGGGCGGCCGTGCGGCTACTTGACGATACTCTCATGCGTGGTGCGGGCATCCGCCCGTAGCGTCAGTCCTCGACGGCGATCGCCCGCTCCGGGCAGTTGTTGGCGCCAGACCGGGCAACCGCAGCCAGCTCCGGGCCGATCTCGACCGACGTCACGGCGCAGAAGCCGGCGTCGTCCAGCGAGTAGACGTCGGGAGCCATGGCGGCGCATCGGCCGTGCCCGGTGCAGATGTCGTGATCGACGGTGATGCGCATGTGACGTGCCTTTCGGGGGTGGTTCGCAACTGTCCGCGTCTGGCGCGAGCAGAGCAGACGGATCAGGCGGACTTCCAGCCGCCGTCGACGGGGAGCACGACGCCGTTCACGTTGCTCGCCTCGGCCGACGCGAGCCAGGAGATCGACGCGGCGATCTCGTCGGGCTG
>JAYVMH010000265.1:0-6102 GCA_043759015.1 Actinomycetota bacterium | reverse complement strand
CCAAGGCGCTCGACGAAGCCGAGACCAAGGTGTTCGAGGTGGCGGAGGACCGCGTCATCGACTCGACGCGTCAGTTGTCGGATCTGCTGCCGGTGGCCATGGACAAGTTGCAGGAGACGTTCGAACGCGGCGACACCATCACCGGTACGGCCACCGGGTTCAACGATCTCGACGAGATCCTCTCCGGCCTGCAGCCGAGCACACTGAACATCATCGGCGCTCGTCCGGCGATGGGGAAGTCGGCCTTGGGTCTCAACATCGCGGCTCACGTGGCGAAGAACACCCACAAGCCGGTGCTGGTGTTCTCACTCGAGATGGGGCACGCCGAGCTCACCCAGCGCATCCTCTCCAGTGAGGCGGAGGTGGAGTCGCAGAAGCTGCGCACCGGCCGGTTGCAGGAGCCCGACTGGACCAAGATCGGGCGAGCGATCAACCGCATCGACAACATTCCGCTGTACTTGGACGACAACCCTCGCGTCACGGTGATGGAGATCCGCGCCAAAGCAAGGCGGCTGAAGGCGAGAGCCGGTGGTATCGGGTTGATCGTCATCGACTACCTGCAACTGATGAGCGGCGGCATCAATCCGGAGAACCGGCAGTTGGAGGTCAGCGAGATCAGCCGTGGTCTCAAGATCCTTGCCCGTGAGCTCGAAGTGCCGATCATCGCCCTCAGCCAGTTGAGCCGTGGGCTGGAGAGCAGAGCCGACAAACGTCCGATGCTGGCCGACCTCCGCGAATCGGGCTCGCTCGAGCAGGACGCCGACGTCGTCATGTTCCTCTACCGCGACGAGGTCTACAACCGCGATTCGCCCGACAAGGCCTCGGCGGAGCTGATCATCGCCAAGCACCGCTCCGGCCCGACCGGCATCGCGCGGCTCGTGTTCCGCGGTCAGTACACCAAGTTCGGCAACGCGGCCCGCGGGGTGTGAACGAAAGGTCCGGATTGCGTGCTGCGAGTTCGTCGTCCAGAATCGTGCGCATGCGACCCCTCGGTGTGCACCATGTGTCGATCAACGTGTCCGATGTCGCCGCGAGCCTCGCGTTCTACACCGACGTGCTCGGCGGAGTCGTCCGCGACGACCGACCCGACTTCCGGTTCGCTGGGGCGTGGATCGACCTCGGCGCGCAACAGGTTCACCTGATCCATGCCGTGGTGCCGCCGAACAACGGCCAGCACTTCGCGATCCAGGTGGGCGATCTGGCCGCAGTCGTCGAGGAACTGCGCGCCAAGGGCCTGCCGGTGAGCGATCCGTTCACCATCAACGACGACTGCCAGACGAACGTCGAGGATCCGGACGGCAACCTCGTCGAGCTCCATCAGGTCGGCCGCTCGACGTAGCCGTTGCACGACACGGCCGTCGCACGACACGGCCGTTGCACGACACGGCCGTCCGGATCATTCCCCGGCGCTGGCTCCCACCGGGTGCTCGGCGTCGATCGGCTTCCACACTGTCGCCTTGGCGTGGGTGTCGTCGAGCGACGGGCTGGGGTCGGCGACGATGGCCGCGGCCCGGGCCCGCTCCTGGTCGGTGAACTCCCGCACGCTGTGGCAGAACTCGACCATGTTGCCGCTGGGGTCCTTGATGTAGACGCTGACGCAGAACTCGTGGTCCACCTCGAGCACCGTGTAGCCGTGTGAGCGCCAGCGGTCGCGCTTGGCGTGCAGGTCGTCCAGCGAACTGGCATCGAAGGCGATGTGGTTCACCCACCACGGCAGCCCGGCAGTGGCGTTGATGTCGACCGGGAAGTCGTTACCGATCGCCGAGTCGTGGATGTCCCAGAACGCCATCATGCCGGTCTCGCCGTTGGGCGAGTCGTCGGTGGCGTAGAAGAAGTGCTTGGAGAAGCCGGTGCCGTCCGGCGTCGGCGAGGCGACCACCTTCACCAGGTGAAAGCCCATCACCTCCGTGTAGAAGCGATGCGTGGCACCGGGGTCGTGGGTGGCGAGGGCGACATGGTGGAAGGCCATGCCCAGATTCTCGCACCAGCGTGCAAGCGGGTGCGCAGTGGAGGCACACTGTGGTCATGTTCCTGGGCAAGGACCTCATCGTGTGGCTGTTGCTCGCCCTGGGCGGCGCGCTGTTCGCGGGCAACGTGATGGCCCTGGTCCGTCCGCCGCAGACCGCTCGTAGCGAGGAAGATCTGCCGGCGGCCCCGCGCAGCCGCAGCGTGATGATGGCCGCGATCGGGTTCGTCGTCGCGCTCGTCGCGCTCGCGGCGCTCATCGTCCGCTGAGTCCGCTGCTGAACGACTGGCTATCGCATCGCTGCGGCCAGCTGCACCGCCTGGTCAACCTGGGTGCGGGCCACAGCGAGGTCGGGGCAGGGGAAGTACGCCACATCGTGGGCACCGGCGTTGGCCAGCGCGTAGGTGTGCTCGATCACGTCGTCGAACGTGCCGATCGCGCCCAGCTCCAGCCACCAATCGCGCGGCATGGTCGCGATCGCGTCCGTGCCGCCTTCGGCAAAGCGCTCGCGGAGCTCGTCGGCGTGAGGGTGGGCATCGATCGCCGGGTTGGGCGAGGCCAGCCAGCCCGCCACCACGGGGGCCATCCACCGATACGCGGCGGCGCGGTTGTCCTCGATGCACAGTGCGGTGAAGACAGTGATCCGAAAGTCGTCCGGGTCGCCCGCCAGCTGTCGACAGGTGGCGACGTAGGCAGGGCCACACCCCTCGGCGAGCACGACGCCGTCGGCCACCCTTCCCGCCATCGCCACCGACTTGGGTCCGCGCACGCCTGCCAGCACGGGTGGCGCCTTGGCGGGCGGCTGGTCGAGCTGCACCGAGTCGAGCATCACCTCCCGGCCGCGGTAGCTCACCTTCTCTCCCCGCACCAGGCGACGCACCACGGTGATCACCTCTTCGAGAGTGGTGAGCGGGCTCGGGGTGCGGGCGCCCATCTGCTCCATCCAGCTCTGCACCCCGTGACCGATGCCGGCGATCACCCTGCCGGGTGCAAGGTTGCACAGGGTGGCGATCTCCATCGCGGTGATCGCCGGGTTGCGGGCGACCGCGGGCAGGATGCCGAGGCCGACAGTGGTGCGGTGGGTGCGGGCGAGAGCAGTTGCCGCGAGCGCGATTGCCGTGGTGTAGAAGCAGTCCTCGATCACCCAGAGCTGGTCGAGGCCGCCGGACTCCACTCGTTCGGTGAACTCGATGATGGACGACGGCGGAAACGTTCGGTCGAAGCACACACCGAGTTGCGGTCGAGACATCGCGGCGCAACGTAGCACCGGCAGCGTGGCCGCGCGCATGTGACGAGCGTAACGCCGACGTCATCCGCCGTTCATCCGCATCCACGGGCAGCCTGACTACCGTTGAACGTCACCGACCCGGAGGTCGCTCATGGCTCGCCGCAATCGTCATCGCATCGCCCTCGTGGCACACGACAACAAGAAGACAGATCTCATCGAGTGGGCCGAGTTCAACCGCGGCAACCTCACCAAGCACGACCTCGTCGCCACGGGCACCACCGGTGCGTTGCTGCCGGAGAAGGTCGGGCTCGACGTCAAGCGATTGGCGAGTGGTCCGCTCGGCGGCGACATGCAACTCGGTGCGCTGATCACCGAAGGCGACATCGATCTGCTGGTGTTCTTCTGGGATCCGTTGGAGCCACAGCCACACGACCCCGATGTGCGGGCGCTGCTGCGGATCGCGGTGGTGTACAACACACCCACCGCATGCAATCGCGCCACGGCCGACTTCCTCATCTCGTCGCCGCTGTTCGCGCAGGCGGACTATCCAGCCCCCACATGATCGACGGTTACTGCTTGCCCATCTCTGCTCGATGCAGCGCGTCCGCATCGGGGCCGGGGGCGTTGCCCAGCAGTTGCACCTCCACGCGGTGGAGCGTGCCGGTGAAACGGAAGGGCGATTCGTAGCTGGTGCCCACGGGTGCGCCGGGATCTGCCCCGACGCTCATCCCGCTGAACGGCATCCAGCCGCGGATGATGCGCGGGATCTGCACGCTGCCGACCGCGGCACCGTCCACCGACAACTCGCCGATGCCGGACGCACGATCGACCTTGGTGAGCGTCCAGGTGATGGCGTGATCTCCCGGGGTCAGTGCTTCGACGCCGCGGACCTCGTGTCGTTCGAGTGGGAAGTGGTAGTGGAAGCACGCCCGACCGTCCTGCACGAACATGGAGTACCCGCCCCACCGGTCGCCGTCGGTGTAGAGCGCACCCTCGCACCCGTGCGCCGGCACGGTGATGTGGGCGGTGATCCGGTGGTTGGTGTTCGCCAGGCGGGGCGCGGCGTCGCTCGGAACCCGCTCCAGGCCGGGCCACAACGTCCAGCTGGTTCGCACCGGGCGCCTGGGTCGGGTGCCGCCGCCGGCTCGCTCGTCCACCGGCAGCACTTTGTACTTCGCCGCTTCCTCCCACCACCGGGCAACGAGTTGCTCGACGACCGCGGGGTGTTCGGCGGCGAGATCGACGGTCTCGGAGAAGTCGTGGTCGAGGTGATAGAGCTCCCACACGTCGTCGTCCAGCGTGGTGCGAGGGTCGTGGAGCGTCACGGCCTTCCATCCGTCGGCCACGATGCCGCGGTGGCCGAGCATCTCGAAGTGCTGCACGCGCTTGCGGGTCGGCTCCGTCGGCTGGTCGAACGTGTACCGCATCGAGGTGCCGTGCAGTGGCATCTGCTCGACGCCGTGCAACGTGGCGGGCATTCCGACGCCGGCGATCTCCAACACGGTCGGTGTGAGATCGCTGACGTGGTGGAACTGGTGCCGCACCTCGCCCGCCGAGGCGGAGAGGGCCTTGGGCCAGTGGATCACCAACGGATCGCGCACGCCACCGCCGTGGGTGTTCTGCTTGTAGAACTTGCACGGTGTGTTGCCCGCCATCGCCCACCCGAGTGGGTAGTTGTTGAACCACTGGGTCTCGCCGATCTCGTCGATCAGGCCGATGGACTGCTCCTGCGTCGTCGGTGCCCGCTCGAAGTACCGGCCCTGATGGACGGTGCCCGCGTGGCTGCCCTCCTGTGACGCGCCGTTGTCGCTCATCACCACGAACACGGTGTTGTCGAGCTCACCCATCAGCTCGAGCCGCTCGATCAGGCGACCGATCTCGCGGTCGGTGTGGGTGATCATCGCCGCGAACGCGGCCTGGAACCGCACGAACAGGCGTTGCTGGTCGGCCGACAGCTCGTCCCACACGGGGACGCCGGGGTTGCGTGGCGGTAGCTGCGTGTCCGCCGGGATGAGCCCCATCGCCTTCTGGCGCTCGATCCGGTCGTTGCGGGTGGCGTCCCAACCCTTCTCGAACACCGGAACGTACTCGTCGATCAGCTGCTTGGGCACGTGGTGCGGCGAATGGCCCGCCCCGAACGCGAGGTACAGCAGGAACGGGTTCTCCGGTGCGACGGATCGTTGGTCGCTGACGAGCGTGATCGCCCGATCCATGAGGTCCGTCGTGAGGTGATAGCCATCGATCGTGGGTGTGGGTACGTGGTGGTTGTCCTCGGTGAGGAACGGTTCCCAGTGGTTCATCGCCCCGTCCATGAACCCGTAGAAGCGGTCGAACCCACGTTGGGTGGGCCACATGTGGAACGGGCCGGCGGGGCCGGTGTGGTGCATTGGCGTGAGGTGCCACTTGCCGACCGCGAAGCCGTTCCAACCATGCTCGCGCAGCACCTCGGGCAGCAACGCGGCGGATCGATCGATGGCGCCGCGGTACCCGTCGAAGCCGAGGTCGTAGTTGGCGAGCGAGCCCATCCCGACGGCGTGGTGGTTGCGGCCGGTGAGCAGCGATGCACGCGTCGGCGAGCACAACGAGGTGGTGTGGAAGTTCGTGTAGCGCAACCCTGCGGCGGCGAGCCGGTCGATGTTGGGTGTGCGGATCTCAGAGCCGTAGCAACCGAAGTCGGAGAAGCCGACATCGTCGAACACGCAGAGCACGACGTTCGGCGTGCCCGCCGGTGGCGTGGGCACGGGTGTCCAGAACGGGTCGCTCTCCACCATGGTTCGGCCCAGCCGGATCGGTCGGTCGGTGTTCATCGTCGCACTGTAGATCCGCACGGCTAGACACCCCAGGGCCCGTAGATGTCAAGCGGCTTGTTGGCTTTCTTTGACGGGTGCTGGTTGACGGTGTGCCCAGG
>JAYVMH010000264.1:0-6163 GCA_043759015.1 Actinomycetota bacterium | reverse complement strand
GGAGCCATGCCGCACGTTCGTCGCAGCCTCGAACGGCGGCTGACTCCCAGCAAGCTCACAGGAAGCGTGGAGGTGCTTCACAAGTCGATGACCGATCCGGCACCGGTGATCCGGTGATGGCGCTCGGTGGGTTCAACGGAACAGATCAATGGTCCACCCTGGCCGGCTTCCAACAGATGGTGAAGGACCACAGGGTCCACTACTTCGTCGTCGGCAGCGGCTTCGGCCCCGGCGGCGGCGGTAACGAGAACGACACGGCGAACGGCACCGCGAACGGCAACGGCACATCGACGACCACGGCGATCAACGACTGGGTGACCACCAACTTCACCGAGGTCACCGTCGACGGCACCACGTTCTACGACCTCAGCCGGCCCTTGGCCTAACGACACAGACCTGATGACGGCGGTCCATTCCTCGCATGATCCAATGGAGGGGTGGACCAGCGTCGCGAACCTCTCGCCCAGTTCCTGAGGGCCCGCCGCGACGCACTCTCGGCCACCGACGTCGACCTCCCCGAGGGACGCAGCCGCCGCACGAAGGGGCTGCGCCGCGAAGAAGTCGCGCTGCTCGCCGGCGTGTCGGTCACGTGGTACACGTGGCTCGAACAGGGTCGTCCGATCAACGCGTCCGTCGACGTGCTCGACGCACTCGCTCGCACGCTTCGCTTGTCCGACGCCGAGCACCAACATCTCCTCACGCTCGCCACCCGACCGAGTGGTGAGCGAATGGCCGAACCGGAACATGCACCGGATGCGCTGGTGCGGTTGATCACGTCGATGGAACCCTCACCCGCCTACGTCCTCGGTCCGCGGTGGGAGTTCCTCGCGTGGAACGCGGCGCAGTCGCGGCTCTACCCCACCATCGACGTGCTCGACGACGACGACCGCAACCTGCTCTGGGTGATCTTCGCCGAGCCGAATGCACGAACGTTGGTGGCCGACTGGCACGACCAGGCACACCAGATCCTCGCCGAGTTCCGCGCCGGAACAGCCGAACGTCGTGCCGATCCGAAGGTCATCGAGCTCGTCGATCGATTGCGCGCCACCAGCGCCGAGTTCGCAGAGTGGTGGCCGCAGCTCGACGTGTCGCGCTTCCAGACCCGCGTCCGCCGCTACCACCATCCGTGGGCCGGCGATCTCGCGTTCGAGTACCAGCAGCTGACGCCGAGCGAGTGGCCGTCGCTGCGCGTCGTGTGTCAACTCCCGTTGCCCGGCGACGACAGCGCCGCACGGTTGGCGGCCTGGCGCAGCATGGCGTGATCGGCGGGAGGCCGTGATCGGCGGGAGGCCGTGATCACCCGCGATTGACGACCAGGCAGAACTCGTTGCCCTCCGGGTCGAGCAGCACGACCCAATAGATGCCGAACTCCTCGACGCGGTCCACCTTCGTCGCTCCGAGCGCCACCAGACGCTGCGCATCCGCATCCGGGTCGGCAACGTGCAGGTCGAGGTGCAGCCTGTTCTTCGCCGACTTCGCTTCGCCAACCTGCTGCAGCAACAGCTTGGGCGCCAAGCCGGCGGGGTCGAGGAGCGACCGGTACTGCGCCATGCCGCCCTCGTGCCGGTAGCCGAGCGCTGCCGTCCAGAACGCGGTCTGGACGTCAAGGTCGTTGCAGTCGAGTGTCATCACGAGGTAGTCGGCCATGGGGTCACGGTAGCCTCGATGCCCCATGGACGCAGACGTGCTGCAGGAAGCGAACAGGCGTCGCACGTTTGCCATCATCAGCCACCCCGACGCGGGCAAGACCACGCTCACCGAGAAGTTCCTCCTGTACTCCGGCGCGGTGCAGGAGGCCGGCGCGGTGCACGCTCGCGAGGGTCGGCGAAGCTCCCGCAGCGACTGGATGGAGCTCGAGCAGCAGCGCGGCATCTCGATCAGCACCACCGTGCTGCAGTTCCCGTACCACGATCACACCATCAACCTCCTCGACACGCCCGGTCACCGCGACTTCAGTGAAGACACGTACCGCGTGCTTGCCGCGGTCGACGCGGTCGTGATGGTGCTGGACGCGGCGAAGGGGATCGAGAGCCAGACGCTGAAGCTCTTCCAGGTGTGCCGCTCGCGCAACCTGCCGGTGCTCACGTTCCTCAACAAGTACGACCGTCCCGGTCGCGAACCGCTCGAGCTGCTGGACGAGATCGAGGCGCAGATCAACCTGCGGCCCACGCCGGTCACGTGGCCGGTCGGTAGCGGCGAGGACTTCTGCGGGGTCGTCGATCGCCGCAACGGCATCCTTACCCGCTTCACCCGCACCGCGCGCGGCGCCTCGGCGGCGCTGGAGGAAGACGTGCGGTTCGACCAGGCGGCCGGCGCGGCGACACCGGAGGAACGCCGCGCGTTCCACCATGCGACCGAAGAGCTGGGCCTGTTGGAAGCCGTCGGCGCCGAAGTGGACATGCCTTCGTTCCTCGCCGGGGAGTCCACACCGGTGTTCGTCGGCTCGGCCCTCACCAACTTCGGCGTGCGCAAGTTGCTCGACGCGGTCGTCGAACTGGCCCCCGCACCGTCGCCACGCGTCGATGTGGGCGGTTCGCCGCACCCGCTCGACGCGGCGTTCAGTGCGTTCGTGTTCAAGGTGCAGGCGAACATGGATCCGTCGCACCGCGACCGGATCGCGTTCGCGCGGATCTGCTCGGGCACGTTCGATCGCGGGATGAGCGTCACCAACTCGCGCACGGGCCGCGACATGACCACCAAGTACGCGACCACCGCGTTCGGCGCCGATCGCGAAACGGTGGACATCGCGTTCCCGGGCGACGTCGTCGGCCTCGTCAACGCCACCGGTGTGCTGATCGGCGACACGCTGTACGGCAGCGGGTACGACGGCTCGGCGGTCGAGTTCCCGCAGCTTCCCCGGTTCGCGCCGGAGGTGTTCGCACGCGCCCGGCCGACGGACAACGGCAAGGTCAAGCAGTTCCGCAAGGGTCTCGAACAGCTCGACGAGGAGGGCGTGGTGCAGGTGTTGCGCGACCCCGAGATGGGCGACACGGAGAACGTGCTGGCCGCCGTCGGTCAGCTGCAGTTCGAGGTGTTCGCTTACCGCCTGGGCAGCGAGTTCGGCGCTCCCACCGAGATCGTGTCGGCGCCCTACCAGGCGATCCGGCTCACCGACAAGAAGTCGGCCGACCGGCTGCGTCAGATCGGCGGCATCCGGATCCTCAGCCGCGGCGACGGCGCGCTGGTGGCGCTGTTCGAGAACAAGTACCGACTGCAGCGCCTGATCAGCGACGAACCCGAGCTCACCCTCGAGCCGATCCTGGCCAGCGGCGAGTCCTGATCCGGCGAGTCCTGATCAGGTCAGCCAAGCGCGGCGGCGAGGAGCGCGCGTTCGGGGGCGTCGAGGGGGATGCGGTCGACGAGCGCGAGGGCGGGCGGCGACATCTTCCGCGCGGTCTTACGGAGCACGTCGAGCAGGTGATCATGATCGAGCTTGGTCGCGACCTCGGCGAGTTGGGTCTCGATGAACACCAGGCACGCCGCGTCCTCGACGGTCTGTGAGCCGGGGTCGGTGGCCAGCTGATCCCGCCGCACCCATCGCTGGACCTGGCCGATCTCCTCGGCGGAGTAGCCCTGGTTCGCCAACAGCTCGGCGACATCGGCGGCGTGGCGTTGGCGCTGGTCGCGCTTCCAGCGCAGGTAGCCGGCCTTGCCCTGCGGATACGAGCGCCGAGCCACCTCCCAACGACGGAGGTGGTGCGCCTGTGCGGCCAGCAGCAGCAGCTCGGACGGCGCGGGATGGAGACGATGTACCCACTCGGCAGCGAACGTGCCGTGCGCGAGCGCCAATGGATAGGAGGCACCGCGCACGATGACCACGTTCGGATCAGCCCCGTTCGCTGCGTCGATCGCTGCCGACGCATCGAGGTAACGATCGCTCAGACCGCACACTCCGAGTCGCCGACCTCGGCGACGAACGGGCCGGTCTCGCCGTAGTCGACGTAGAACTCCGGAGCGTCGTCAGGGCTCGGGAACTCCGCGAGGTCGCGCAGTTCGGTCGCGATGGCGAACGCGCCGCCCACCCGATCCATCCACGAGCGGAACGCCTCGCCGGCCGAACGCTCCTCGTTGAACCGGCGCACGACGCGCGCTGCCGCCATCGGAGCGGCCTTGGCCGGCAGCCGCAACGCCTTCTCGCCGAAGTGGATCTGCTCGTCGCCGACGTAGCCGCCGAGCAGCATCTGGTAGCCCGGTGCGGACCGACCGTGGGCCCGGCGTTCGGCGCCGAAGAAGCCGATGTCGCTGGCGTGGTGCTGGCCGCAGCTGTTGGTGCAACCGGAGATGTTGATGCGGACGCCGCCGACGTCGGCGAGGCCCTCCTCCTCGAGCAGTTGGCCGATCGCACTCGCCAGGCCGCGCGATTGGGTGACCGCGATGTTGCACGTGTCGGCGCCCGGGCAGGCGACGACGTCGCGGGCCAGCTCGGCACCGGGACGGGCCATGCCGATCGCACCGAGTCGCTCGTAGAGCAAGGGGAGCTGCAGCTCAGTGAGCCCGCGGAACACGACGTTCTGCCGATTCGACAGGCGGACGTCGGCGCCGAGCTCGCGCTGGATGGAGGCGAGTGCCCGGAACTGCGACGCGGTGACGTCGCCGAGGGCCGCATAGGCGACCGCGGACACCGAGCCATTGGCCGTGCCGCGAACGACAGAGGTGGCCACCCAGCGCCCGTACGGGTCGCGAGGAGTGAGCGCCACGGGGACCGCGCCCTGGCCGACGGCAGTGGCCGCAATCGTCGAACTGCGACCGGCCGGCGCATCGCCCGCCTTCTGCACGATCGGTGGAATGCCTCCGGGCCAGCTCGACGAGGCGGGCAACGTCAGCCGCACCTTCAACACGCGGCGACGGAGCTCGTCGATGCCCAACTGGTCGACCACCCACTTCAGCCGGGCCCGCAGCTTGTTGTCGCGATTGCCGGTCTGGTCGAACACTCGAAGGATCGCTTCGATGGTGGGAAGCAGGTCCTCGCGCGTGGTGAACTCCTCCAGCGCCTGCGCCGGGTGAGGCGTCGCCCCGAGCCCACCCGCGAGGTACACGCGAAAGCCGTGCTCGATCGTGCCGTCGGGAAGCGAGCGCGTGGTGGCGATGACACCGGCATCGTTGAACATCGCCTGACCACAGTCGGTGCTGCAACCGCTGAAGTTGATCTTGAACTTGCGCGGCAGGCGCTGGCCGAGCGGGTTGCGCACGAAGTGCTCGAACGCGGCCTCGGCCCAGGGGGTGACATCGAGCACCTCGTGCGGACACGCGCCGGCCAGATGACACGCCATCACGTTGCGGACGGTGTCGCCACACGCCTCGCGGCTCGTGAGCCCGACGGCTCCGATGCGCCGCATCAGCTCGGGGACACGGCTGAGCTCCACGTAATGGACCTGCACGTTCTGCCGGGTGGTGATGTGACCCCAGCCGCGCGAGAACTCCTCGGCGATCTGACCCATCGTGTCGAGCTGTTCGGGAGTGATGGTGCCCGCGGGCAGCTTGATGCGCACCATCTGATTGGTGCCGCCCTGGCGTTGCCCGTACACGCCGTTGTTCAGGCGCATCACTCGGAACACATCCTCGTTGATCTCGCCGGCGAGGTACTGGGCCACGGCACGTTCGAACCGCTCGATGTCGCGGAGCTGCTCGGCATCGAGATCTCTGGGCGCAGGGATGACGGGGGTGACACCCACGGGCAAGGCTCCAGTCATGAATGGTGATCGTCAGGGTGGTCGTGAGGGTGGTCGTGAATTCCGACCAGTCCTGTCAACAATACGGCGTGGCGGGCTCCGCAGCAACGGTCAGGCGCCGGGATCTTCGCCGATCTCCCGCAACGCGTCGCGTAGCGCCACCCGCAACCGGCGCGACATGTCGGGCGTGAGGTGCCCGACAAGGCCTGCACCGGGCGAGCCCACCTCCTCGATCGTCAGCACCACCCGCGGCTCGGCATCGTCGTAGTCGTCGCTGATCGCGACCGCCCAGGAGATGCGCATCGCATCGTCGGCACCTTCGGGCAGGTCCTCGGCCGAGAAGGGATGGTCGTCGATCGACCGGCGCATCAGGCGCTCATCGCCCAGGTCACGCCGGTCATCCGAGTCGCGGTGAGCGGGGCATCTTCGGCCATGGCGTCACGCTACGCGTCGCTCCACATCGCCCGGTGTCATGCCCGACGACTGCCGCGACG
>JAYVMH010000263.1:0-6165 GCA_043759015.1 Actinomycetota bacterium | reverse complement strand
GGTTTCCCGCGTTCGGGAAGTTCCAGATGAGAAAGTCGCCCGACATCAGCGCCTTGCGGCGCGGCAGCCACGCCCACAGGTGGTCGTCGGTCTCACCGCGCGCGTGGTGCAGCTCGATCGGCTCGTCGCCGACGGTGATCGAGTGCGACTCGCGAAACGTCTCGTCGGGCCGCAGCGTGCCGCCCGGCAGGAAGCGTCGCCCGACGGAGTCGTTCTGCACGGCCATCGAGGATCCGCTCGTGCCGATCCCGAGGTTGAGCTCACCGGCGACACCACCGAACTGGCGGGCGTTGATGATCAGGTTCCAGTTGTTGGTGAACGAGTACCGGTCCAGCCGTGTTGCGACGTTCTCGTGACCGACCACGACCGGTGCATCGTCGCGGAAGAACACGCTGCCGCCCACGTGGTCGGCGTGACCGTGGGTGTACACGAGGTGGCTCACGCGGCCGTCACGCCAGCCCTTCAACGAGTGGCGGACCGCCTCGCCGGTCTGCACGCCGGAGGCGTCGAAGCACACGAGCCCGTCGGGGGTGTCCAGCGCGACGCAGTGGCTGAAGCTCTCCACGATCGCCAGATCGTCGCCCAACTCGCTCAACTCGTTCGTCACCCGGTTGACCGGCTGGTCGGTGAGACCGCCGTCGATGATGCGGGACGAAAGTGCGAGCAGGTCGGCCATTCGCGCGACGGTAGTCGCAGTCGTCGCCGACGTCGTCGAGCCGAGCGCGTACGCTCGGCGGGTGAGCGAAGCGCAGGAATGCAGCTGCCCGTGGCCCCACCCACCCGGCGAGGACGAGTTCCGCCACGTGGTGTCGATCGTCGCCCCGGGTGTCGCGATCACCGGCCAGCCGATGAAGGTCGATGCTGTGCCGCGCCGTTCGTGGGAGCTGCGCAGCGTGGATCTGGTGATCGACGTGACCGACGATGGGTCGCCGTTCACCCGGCCGGACACCGCGCTGCGCCGGGCATGGCTTCCCACTCCCGACGATGGCTCTCCCCGTGACCCACGCTGGTTCGAAGCGATCACCACAGCGGCGGGCGACACCGACTCCGTGTTGGTGCACTGCCATGTTGGGGTCGCCCGCGGGCCGTCGGCCGCGTTCGCGATCATGCTCCATCGCGGCTGGCACGAGCTCGACGCATTGGAAGCCGTGATGTTCGGCCGGCCGATCGCCACCGTTGCCTACGCAGTCGATGCGTTCCGGTGGTGCGCCGGTGCGGCAGTGGACGAAGCGCGTGTGGAACGGCTGGAGGCGCGCCGCCGCGACCTGGTTCGGCTGTTGCGCGCCCGCCTGGTCCGCGGCGACACCTGACGACCGCGTGACCACGGCCCTCAGCGCGGAAGGCCGTCAGCGCGGAAGGCCCTCAGCGCGGAAGGGCCAGCACCCGCTCGCCGAGAATGTTTCGCATCACGTTCGACGTGCCACCCATGATGGTGTAGCCGGGCGCGTACGTCAGCCCGCGTGTGATGTCGTCCCACAGCGTGGCGTTGGCACCGAGCACCCGACTGATGAAGTCGGCGACGTGGATCTCGTGCTCGGTGCAGAAGCACTTGGTGGCCGCACTGAACCCGGCCGGTGCCTGCTTGAGCACCTCGCGCACGACGAGGATGCGACCGATGCGGTACTTGATCTCGATCGCTGCGATCTCCTGGCGCACGATCGGGTCGGTGGTGTCCGCCCGGCCCCGCGCCATGAGGTAGAGCGCGTGGTTGCTCACCAACCGGTCGATGCCGCCTCGTTCGTGCTCGAGCTGGCGCATCGTCTGCTTGAACGCGCCGCCCTCCTGGCCGACGAGGTGGGTGGTCGGCACGCGCACGTCGGTGAAGAAGACCTCGCAGAAGTGGCGGTTGGTCGTCATGTCCTTGATCGATCGGACTTCGATGCCAGGGGTGTCCATCGGCACGATCACTTCGCTGATGCCGGCGTGCGGAGGGCCCTCGGAGCTGGTGCGACAGATGAGGTAGCAGAAGTCGGCGACGGCCGCGAAGCTCGTCCAGATCTTCTGGCCGTTGATCACGAACGCGTCGCCGTCGCGTTCGGCCGTCGTCTTCAAGCTGGCGAGGTCGCTGCCCGCGTCGGGTTCGCTCATGCCGATGCACCACGTCGTCTCGCCGGCGACGATGCCCGGCAGGAACGCGGCCTGCTGGTCGGACGTTCCGTAGGCGAGGAGCGCTGGGCCCATCTGGCGATCCGCGAACCACGACGCGGCAATGGGCGCACCGGCCTTGATCATCTCCTCGCCGACGATCAAACGGTCGATCGCCGGGCTGGCGGGGCCGCTGTACTCGTTGTCCGGCCACGTCATGCCGATCCAGCCGTGCGCCGCCAGCTCCTTGGAGAACTCCTTCGAGTACCCATTGATCCACGAATCGTTGAAGCGGCCGAACCGTGCGACTGCATCAGCCGCCACGTGGGCTGCGTGGGCCCGCAGCGCGGCCTGCGCGTCTGTCCAGGAGAAGTCCATCGATGCTGATGCTAGGAGGCGTCGTGGGGCCGACGCAGATCCATGGTCAGTCGACGGGACCGCCGACACCCATGGCCGGTCGCCGGCGAATAACCGACCAGTTTGGTCGACAATCATTCGGGCCACTAGCCTGTACAAGTCCGATACAAGTGCAGTGAGCGAAGGGTGCTGGGAGATGGCGAAGATAAAGGTGGCGAACCCCGTCGTCGAGATGGACGGCGACGAGATGACGCGCATCATCTGGCAGTTCATCAAGGACAAGTTGATCCTCCCGTACCTCGACCTCGAGCTCGACTACTACGACCTCGGCATCGAGCACCGCGACGCCACCGACGACCAGGTCACCATCGACTCCGCCAACGCCACCAAGAAGCATGGCGTCGCCGTGAAGTGCGCCACCATCACTCCCGACGAGGCCCGCGTCGAGGAGTTCGGGCTGAAGAAGATGTGGAAGAGCCCCAACGGCACGATCCGCAACATCCTCGGCGGTGTCATCTTCCGCGAGCCGATCGTCATCTCCAACATCCCCCGCCTGGTGCCGGGTTGGACCAAGCCGATCGTCATCGGCCGTCACGCGCACGGCGACCAGTACAAGGCCACCGACTTCAAGGTGCCGGGTGCCGGCACCGTCACGATGACGTACGTGCCCGCCGACGGCAGCGCACCGGTGGAGATGAAGATCGCCGACTTCGGCGCCGACGGTGGCGTGACGATGGGCATGTACAACTTCAACGACAGCATCCGCGACTTCGCCCGCGCCTCGTTGCGCTACGGCATCATCCGCAACTACCCCGTGTACCTCTCCACGAAGAACACGATCCTGAAGGCGTACGACGGCTCGTTCAAGGACATCTTCGAAGACGTCTACCAGAACGAGTTCAAGGAGGAGATGGACGGCCTCGGCCTGACCTACGAGCACCGCCTCATCGACGACATGGTCGCCTGCGCGATGAAGTGGGAGGGCGGCTACGTGTGGGCCTGCAAGAACTACGACGGCGACGTGCAGAGCGACACCGTCGCCCAGGGCTACGGCTCGCTCGGTCTGATGACCAGCGTGCTGATGACCCCGGACGGCAGGACCGTGGAGGCGGAAGCGGCCCATGGCACCGTGACGCGTCACTACCGCGAGCACCAGAAGGGCAACAAGACGTCGACAAACCCGATCGCGTCGATCTACGCCTGGACGCAGGGGCTCACCTACCGCGGACGGATGGACGGCACCGCAGAGGTGGAGGCGTTCGCCAAGGCGTTGGAGACGGTGTGCATCGAAGCCGTCGAGCAGGGGGAGATGACGAAAGACCTCGCGCTGCTCATCAGCAAGGACGCGCCGTGGCTGACCACCGAGGAGTTCCTCGACACGCTCGATCGGCGCCTGCAGGCGCGAATGTCGTAACGGAGACGGTGGTCGTCGTACATGCCCGAACCGTACGTCGGGGCTCGGTCGCGGGCGTCCCGGTTAGCCTTGCGCGGTCATGCGACTCGCCGCTCTGGACTACCCGTTGCCCGCCGAGCGCATCGCCCAGCACCCGCTGGAGCCCCGCGACGCTGCCCGGCTCTTGGTGGATCAGGGGAGCGCGGCGCCGCTGCACCGCCACGTGTGCGACATCGGCGAGTTCCTGCGCGACGGCGACGTCCTGGTGGTGAACGACAGCAAGGTGATCCCTGCGCGCCTTCGCCTGACGCGCCGGACCGGCGGAGCGGCAGAGGCTCTTCTGCTCGACCCGCTCGACCCGGAGCGGCGCACGTGGGAGGCGATGGTCCGCCCGGCGAAGAAGTTGAAACCAGGTGAAGAGCTGCTGTCGCGCGGGGTGCCGTTGGTGAGGATCCTCGGCCGCGGCTCGGCCGGCGACACCACCGTCGTCGAGCTCATCGGCGAAGGCGACCCACTGGTGTTGCTGCAGTCCCACGGCGAGATGCCACTCCCGCCCTACATCACTGAACCGCTCGAAACACCGGACCGTTACCAGACGGTGTACGCGAACGAGCCTGCCTCTTCGGCGGCGCCCACCGCCGGCTTGCACTTCACAACGGAGCTGCTGAGCCGGTTGGAGCAGGGAGGCATCCGCACCGCGCGGGTCGAGCTGGTGGTGGGGCTCGACACGTTCAAACCCGTCAGTGCGGCCGACCCCCGCGATCACGTGATCCACAGCGAGCGCTACCGCGTGCCGCAGGCGACGATCGACGCGTGCCGCGAGGCGCGTCGGGTTGTGGCGGTGGGCACCACCAGCGTGCGAGCGCTGGAGAGCGCGGCGACCCTCGGGTCGCTCGAAGGACGCACCCGGCTCTTCATCCATCGACCATACGAGTGGCGGGTCGTCGACGTGATGATGACCAACTTCCACATGCCGCGCACGACGCTGCTGATGATGATCGACGCGTTCGTCGGCGATCGGTGGCGCCGCCTGTACGGCACGGCCCTCGCCGAGCACTACCGGTTCTTGAGCTTCGGCGATGCGATGCTGCTGGATCGGAGCCTGACCTAGATGCATCCCGTCCGCTTCGAGGTCAACGCCTCCGACGGGTCGGCGCGTGCGGGTGTCGCCTACACGGCGCGGAGTTCGTACCGTACTCCGTGCTTCATGCCGGTGGGAACCCGGGGCGCGATCAAGTACCTCAGCGCCGCCGACTACGAGCGTCTCGGTGCCGAGATCGTGCTCGCCAACACCTATCACCTGATGCTGCGGCCCGGCGCCGAGACCGTTGCCCACTTCGGCGGCATCGGTGCGTTCGCCGCGTGGGGCGGGCTGACGCTCACCGACTCGGGCGGCTTCCAGGTGTTCTCGCTCGACCCGAAGGTCGACGACGAAGGGGTGACGTTCAAGAGCACGTACGACGGTTCGTCGCACCGGTTCACACCCGAGATCGCAGTGCACACCCAGGAGCTGCTCGGCGCCGACATCCAGATGGTGCTGGACGTGTGCGTGTCGTTGCCGTCGCCTCCCGACGTGATCCGCCGGGGCCTCGAGCGCACGGCGGCATGGGCGGCGCGGGCCAAGGCCGCCCATCGGCGTCCGGAGCAGGCACTGTTCGGCATCGTCCAGGGCGGCACGAGCGAATCGATGCGCGCCGAGAGCGCCGAGCGCACCGTCGATCTGGACTTCGACGGATACGGCATCGGTGGCCTGAGCGTGGGGGAGACGAGGGCCGAGATGATGCCGGCGCTCGCCGCGGCGATCGCCCATCTGCCGGCGGATCGACCCAGGTACCTGATGGGTGTGGGCGACCCGGCGAGCCTGGTGGAGGCGGTCGCCCTCGGCGTCGACCAGTTCGACTGCGTCATGCAGACCCGGATCGGACGCCACGGCACGGCACTCACCGACGCAGGCCGCCTCCACGTCAAGAATGCGAAGTGGGCGCTCAGCGACGAGCCCCTGGACCCGAACTGTGCATGTGAGGTGTGTTCGCGCCACTCGCGCGGCTACATCCGGCACCTGTTCCAGGTCGGCGAGCCGACCGCGGCGCGGCTGATGAGCCTGCACAACCTCGACTGGACCATCCAGTTGATGGGCCGGATGCGGGCCGCCATCGCAGCCGGCACGTTCCACGATCTGCGCGCCGGAGTGCTGGCCGTCTGGGGTTGATGGGCCGCGGTGGACCGGCGGGCTGCACCGCAGAACGGCCCCCGGGCCGGTTACACTCGCCGTTCGGTCCGGAGGGCCCTTCCCTCCAAGTCTTCGGTGGTCGTCCTTCTATGCGCTCCGT
>JAYVMH010000262.1:0-6193 GCA_043759015.1 Actinomycetota bacterium | reverse complement strand
GCAGGTGGATCGAGATGGCAGGCGAGCGCGTCGCGTTCCAGGGGCTGCCGGCGCGCATCTGCTGGCTCGGCTACGGCGAGCGCCATCGTCTGGGCCTGCGGTTCAACGACATGGTGCGGCGCGGTGAGGTGCGGGCGCCGATCGTGATCGGGCGCGACCACCTGGACTCCGGGTCGGTGGCGTCGCCGTACCGCGAAACGGAATCGATGATGGACGGGTCGGACGCAATTGCCGACTGGCCTCTGCTGAACGCGCTCGTCAACACGTCGTCGGGCGCCACCTGGGTCAGCATCCACCACGGTGGCGGCGTCGGCATCGGTCGCTCCATTCATGCCGGCATGGTCTGCCTTGCGGATGGCTCGGACCTTGCCGCGGAGAAGCTCTCCCGGGTGCTGCTGAGCGACCCTGGCATGGGCGTGATCCGCCACGCGGACGCCGGGTACCAGCGCGCGCTCGATGTGGCCGACGAACGCGGTGTCCGCATTCCCATGCAAGAGTCCTGACCATGAGCGTCCGCGAGATCCTGCACGTGGGGAACCCGTTGCTGCGCGAGCGGTCTCGAGAGGTGTCGCCCGACGAGCTGCTGTCGGCCGTCACGCAGCACCTGATCGACGACCTCGTCGACACCATGCACTCGGCCAATGGCGCGGGCATCGCTGCTCCCCAGATCGGCGAGCTGGTTCGCATCGCCACCATCGAGGTCAACCACAACCCGCGCTATCCGTACAAACCGCCGATCCCGCTGACCGTCGTCGTCAACCCGGTCGTGGAGATGCTCGACGACGAGCTCGTGGAGATCAACGAGGGGTGCCTGTCGGTGCCGAACATGCGCGGCAACGTGATGCGTCACGTCAACATCCGCGTCCGCTACCTCGATCGCCACGGCAACGCGCACGACGAGGTCAAACGCGGCCTCACCGCCGGCACGTTCCAGCACGAGCTGGACCATCTGGACGGTCTGTTGTTCCTCGATCGCGTGGCGGACACGCGCACGCTCACCACCTGGGAGCAGTTCGAACGGTTCCACCGGGCCGCGTTCATCGAGCGCATCAGTGAGTTCGTCGCCCGGGTCGGTTCGTAGTGCCTGGCTTCTGGTGCGAGTTGGCGTGGCTCGGCGGCGCCACCGCCACGGCGGGGGTGCTGCTCACGGTCGAAGAGGGCCGGATCACCGCCGTTGCGACTGGTTCCACCTGCCCACCCGGTGCAACGCGTCTCGCCGGCCTCACCCTGCCGGGCCTTGCCAACGCGCACAGCCATGCGTTCCATCGCGCGCTGCGCGGCCGCACGCAGGTCGGCACCGGATCGTTCTGGACGTGGCGCGACCAGATGTACCGTCTGGCGTCGCGCCTGTCGCCCGATTCGTACTTCCAGCTCGCCAGAGCTGTGTACGGCGAGATGGCGCTGGCCGGCATCACCAGCGTCGGTGAGTTCCACTACCTGCACCACGGCCACGGTGGCGTGCCCTACGCCGACCCCAACTCGATGAGCGCCGCCCTCGTCGCCGCGGCGAACGATGCCGGCGTGCGAATCACGCTGCTCGACACGCTCTACCTCCAGGGCGGCATCGGTGTCGCGCCGAACGAGGTGCAGCAGCGGTTCAGCGACGGCGACGCCGATTCCTGGGCAGCACGAGTGTCGTCGTTCAGGCCGGAAGATCCGTCCGTCGTGGTGGGCGCGGCGATCCACTCCGTCCGCGCGGTCGACCCGCGGTCGATGAGGGTCGCGGAGGAGTGGGCCACCAGTGTCTCCGCCCCCATCCACGCGCATGTCTCGGAACAGAAGCTGGAGAACCATCAGTGCATCGACGCCTACGGGGCGACGCCCACCGTGCTGCTCGGCGAGCACGGCATCCTCGGCGATCGCTTCACGTCCGTGCACGGCACCCACCTCAGCGCCGTCGACGTCAGCCTCTACGGCTCGCAACGGTGCACGGTGTGCATGTGCCCGACAACCGAACGCGATCTGGCCGACGGCATCGGACCCGCGGGCGCCCTGCGCGAGACGGGTGCTCGAATCAGCCTCGGCAGCGACTCCCACGCTGTCATCGACCTGTTCGAGGAAGCTCGCGCGGTCGAGCTCGACGAGCGGCTGGCGACGAACGTGCGCGGACGACACGATGCGCGCAGCCTGCTCGAGGCGGCCACGTCGAACGGACAGCGATGCCTGGGTCGACCCGATGCGGGCACGCTTGCCGCAGGTTCGGTCGCCGACTTCATCACCGTCCGACTGAACTCCGTCCGCACGGCGGGAACCACCGGCGCGACCGCGCTCGAGTCGGCGGTGTTCGCGGCCGGCGCCGCAGACGTCGATCATGTCGTCGTCGGCGGCCGGGTGATCGTGCAGGACGGTCGCCACCGGGCGTTCGACGTCGCAGCCGAGCTGCAGCGGACCATCGCGCTGGTGTCGGGGGACCAATGACGACGACCGTGCTGGACAACATCGGCCTGCTCGTCACGAACGACGCGACGTTCGGGGAGGGTCCGCTCGGGCTCGTACGCGACGCCTCCGTGGTGTTCGATTCGGAGGGGATCGTCGCGGTCGGCCCCGCAGGACTGGTCGCGGACGACCGCATCGACGTCGATGGACGTTGCGTGCTGCCGGGTTTCGTCGACAGCCACACCCACCTCGTGTTCGCCGGCGATCGCAGCGCCGAGTTCGCGGCGCGGATGGCCGGCCGCCCGTACGAGGCCGGCGGGATACGGGTCACGGTCGAGGCCACACGCGGCGCATCGTCGGGCGAGTTGCACCGGCTGACCGCGGCCCGTCGCGACGAGGCCCGCCAGGCCGGGATCACGACGGTGGAGATCAAGTCCGGCTACGGCCTCTCGCCGGGCGAGGAGGCTCGCTGCTTGGAGGTCGGACGGGCGTTCACCCCCGACACGACGTTCCTCGGCGCGCACGTCGTGCCGCCCGAGTTCGCCGGCCGCACGGACGACTACGTCCACCACGTGTGCACCGACATGCTGGCGGCGGCACGACCACACGCGAGGTGGATCGACGCGTTCTGCGAGGTGGGCGCATTCGACGCGGATCAGTCGCGGGCCGTGCTCGCCGCTGGACGGGATGCCGGGATGGGCTTGCGCCTGCACGCGAACCAGCTCGGGTTCGGCCCCGGCGTTCAGCTCGCGGTCGAGATGGGTTGCGCGTCGGCCGATCACTGCACCTACCTCACCGACGCCGACGTCGAGGCGCTGGCGGCGAGCACCACGGTCGCGACGTTTCTCCCCGCCACCGACTTCAGCACCCGACAGCCCTACCCCGACGCCCGACGCGTCATCGACGCCGGAGCAACCGTGGCCATCGCTACCAACTGCAACCCGGGCAGCAGCTACACCACCTCGATGTCGTTCTGCATCGCGCTCGCGGTGCGCGACATGCGGATGACGCCCGACGAAGCCGTGCTCGCGGCCACGCTCGGCGGCGCACGGGCCCTTCGTCGCGACGACGTCGGCGCGGTGCGACCCGGCATGGGGGCCGACTTCTGCGTGCTCGAGGCGCCGTCCTACACGCATCTCGTGTACCGGCCCGGCGTGCCGCTGGTCCACGGGGTGATCGAATCCGGCCACCTGCACCGCCGTCACACGTAGCCGCGTCGCGAGGAGAACTAGGGTGACCGCCCGTGGCCCGAACACCCGATCTCGAGCGTCGCCAGGAACTGCTCGACCGCATCGTCGTCTACCTGGCCGACAACGGGCTCGCCCAGGCCACGTTGCGCCCGATGGCCGCCGCGCTGGACGTCAGCATCAATCGCCTCGTGCACCACTTCGGGTCGAAGGAGGAGCTGCTGGCCACGGCCATGCAGCGGTCGATCGAGCAGCAGATCGCGGTGCAGGAGAGTTGGGTGGCGCGGAACCCGGCGCTCCAGATGGTCGACCTGTACCGCAGGTGGTGGCGGTGGATCAACGAGTCGCCGGCCAACCTCGCCGTGGTGCGCCTCAACTACGAGGCCGCAGCGCTGGACACGAAGGTCACCGGTCTCGCCGGTGAGGTACGAGCCGATCAGATCGGCGTGTGGCGACACGATGTCGAGCACCGGTTGCAGGCGGAGGGGGTGCCCCACTCGCGAGCGGTGTTCGAGGCGTCGCTCGCCAAGGCCACCTTCACCGGGCTGGTGATGGACCTGGTCGCCACCGGCGACCGGCAGCGCCTGAACCGGGTGTTCGCCGAGTTCCTCGACCGCCTCTCGATGGTCATCGCCGCCGCCCAGGAATAGCCGAACCGTTTGCCCTCCGCTGTGCTGCCTCCCGATGTGTTGTTGCCCGCCCTGAACGGCGTGTTCGGCGACCGAGCGGATGCCGTCTCGGTGGCGGGGGAGGCGGTGAGCTGGGCCGACCTGGCCGCCCGCGCGGGCGCGCTGGCGACAGCGATGACCGGCATGTCTGCCGTCGCCGTCGAGGCGACACCTTCGTTGGCGACCATCGTCGCCGTCGTCGCCGGGTTGATGGCCGGTGTGCCAGTGGTGCCGATCCCGCCCGATGCGGGGCCGGTCGAGCGCGCGCACCTGTGGCGCGACTCGGGCGCCTCCCCGGTCCCCGAGACCTCTGCCGGCGGGCACGCAAGCCTGCCCGCGCCGTCGGGCGACGCACCCGCGCTCATCGTCTACACGTCCGGCACCACAGGCGCGCCCAAGGGCGTCGCCATCTCTCGCCGGGCGATCGCTGCCGGCCTCGACGGCCTCGCCGACGCGTGGCAGTGGACGCCCGACGACACGCTCGTGCACGGCTTGCCGCTCTTCCACGTGCACGGCTTGGTGCTGGGTGTGCTCGGCGCCCTGCGGGTGGGGTCGCGGCTCGAACACACCGGGCGGCCGACACCGGCGGCGTACGCAGCGGCTTCGGGTTCGTTGTACTTCGGTGTGCCGACGGTGTGGGGAAGGGTCTGCGCCGAGCCCGACGCCGCCCGCCGGCTGTCGAGCGCTCGGCTGCTCGTGTCGGGTAGCGCTCCGCTGCCCGTTCGGGTGTTCGACGAACTGCGTGCGCTCACCGGCCACGCGCCCGTCGAGCGGTACGGGATGACCGAGACGCTGATCACGCTCAGCACGCGAGCCGCCGGCGAACGGCGGCCCGGCTGGGTCGGTCTGGCGATCAGGGGGGTGCGAACTCGTCTCGTCGGCGACGATGGCAGCCCGTCCCCGCATGACGGGACCACGATCGGGGAGTTGCAGGTCGCCGGGCCGACGCTGTTCGACGGCTACCTGGGCCGGTCGGAGGCCACCGCGGCGTCCTTCGACGGGCCGTGGTTCCGAACCGGCGATGCAGCGGTGATCGACGGCGGCGGCGTGCACCGCATCGTGGGCCGTCAGTCGATGGACATCATCAAGACGGGCGGGTTCAAGGTCGGTGCAGGCGAGGTCGAGGCGGCGCTGATGGACCACCCCGGCGTGGTCGAAGCTGCGGTCGTGGGAGTGCCCGACGACGACCTCGGACAGCGGATCGTCGCCTTCGTCGTGCTGGTTGGGCCGCACCCTGTTGGCGCCTCCGACCTCATCGAGCACGTCGCGAGCACCCTCTCGGTCCACAAACGACCCAGGGAGATCAGGGTGGTGGATGCACTGCCGAGGAACGCGATGGGAAAGGTCCAGAAGTCGTACCTCAAATGACACCCCAGGGGGTATATAGTTGCGACATGGAACTTCCCGACGCAACCACCGCCGATCTGCTTCGCCGTCTTGCTCGCATCGAGGGCCAGGTCCGCGGAGTGCAGGCCATGCTGCGCGACAACCGTGAGTGCCGCGAGATCGTCGCCCAGATCTCGGCTGCGGGCAAGGCGCTCGACCAGGTGGGCTTCAAGTTGCTCGTCGCCGGGATGTCGACGTGCTTGCAGGACCCGGAGAAGGCCGCCGAGGCCGGGTTCTCGCAGGACGAGGTGGAGAAGCTGTTCCTCAAGCTGGCGTGAGCGGTCGTTCGGGTGACGACTCGTCGGGCTACGCGACGATGTTCACCATGCGGCCGGGCACCACGATGACCTTGGTGGCCGCGGAGCCACCCATCGCCGCCTGCACCTTGTCGTCGGCCAGCGCCAGTGCCTGCACCGTGGCGGCATCGGCGTCCGCAGCGACAACGATGTGGCTGCGCACCTTGCCGTTCACCTGAACCGGGTACTCCACCGTGTCGTCGACCAGCAGTGCCGGATCGGCGATGGGGAACGGTTGCCGGGTGACCGACGTCGTGTGACCCAACTTCGACCACAGCTC
>JAYVMH010000261.1:0-6208 GCA_043759015.1 Actinomycetota bacterium | reverse complement strand
GGGTTCGATTCCCCCCAGCTCCACAGCATTTCTCCTGTTCAGCGGGCTGCGAGCAGCCCGCTGGTCACGTTTTGGTCACGGTCTTGGCACCGGCAACGGTCGCGGGACGGCGCTCACCCCCACGGAACAGCGATGCGACCCCGGTCGATCTAGAACCGTCGGAAGATCCCAATCGCGATGAGGACGAGACCCTCGCCGCCTGGGTACTCGAACGGTCCTGAGCTGGACGAGGTGGCGATCGCACCGAAGGTCATGACGGTGGGCGTCACCCTGCCTCGCACGCACCGAGCCGACCTGGACGCCCCATCGGGCCACGGCGGCCGCCCCGAATCGGCGGCGGCCCGAGGCCGCTGGGGTGCGACACTGTGAGGATGCAGATCGGCCGCGAACGGACCGATGGGCCGTATCGCTGGCCGGCGTCGCTGAGACTGCCACCGCGTCCGCCGACGCTCGTGTACTTGGACATGCTGCACTGGATTGCGCTCGCCAAAGCTCACACCGGGCACCCCGATGGGAGACGTCACGAAGAGACCCTCGCCGCTCTCGTCAACGCCCAGGCGTCTGGCACCGCGGTGTTTCCGATCTCTGACTCCATCTTCTTTGAGACATCCCAGATCGGGCAACACCGTCAACGTCGGGACCTACGAGACGTGATCGAGCTGCTGTCGAAGTACTTCGTCGTCACGTCGCGAAGCGTCATCTCCGCCCATGAGATCGAAGCGCTGCTCGATGACCTCGTTGGCCCAAGCAGCCGGCCGATCAATGCGATGGACTACCTCGACTGGGGCGTCGCACGTGCGTTCGGGATGGCGGGCGGCTTCCGCATCTACGACGAACACGGAGCCGATGTCACGGAGGACGCTCGTCTCGCTCACCCAGGAGGACCGGACGAGTTCGATCGGCTCCACCGGTCTGCCGAGCTCGAGCTTGTACGGAACGTCCTCGCCGGACCAGCACCCGATGAGGAGGCCCAGATGCGTTCCCTCGGCTGGCGCCCAGGGAACGAGTCGGACGTCGGCACGAAGCGCGCCGAGCAAGAGCGCGAGCAACAGAGCCGCTTCAAGGCGGACCCACGATGGAGGAGGGGTCGAATCCGAGACCTCGTCGCTGCGCGTGAGGTCGTCATCGAGGCGAACCGGATTCTCACGGAGGCGGTCAACGACCGAGCCGCCAACCTTGCCGAGCTCTTTCCTACCCCGGAGCACGCTCGGGCCGCGTTCGATTCGATGCCGAGCTTCGACGTCGCAGTCACGCTCAAGGTCGCGTACCACGAGGACCTCAACCATCGATGGACGCCGAACGACATCCACGACATCGACGCACTGGGATCGAGCGTCCCATACTGCGATGTCGTGGTGACCGACAAGGCGGTCGCTTCGCAGCTCCGACGGACAGGCCTCGATGAGCGACTCGAGACCCTCGTCCTCACGTCGTTGGATGAGCTACCCGAGCTGTTGTCCGGACCCACGCACCGCGGCTAGGGCCTCATCGGTCCCCGCCGAGAGCTCGGCCGAGCGCCTCGGCGGCCTGGCGGTCGTCTTGGGCGGTGACATGTTGATAGATGCGAATGGTGACAGCGACGTCGGCGTGGCCGAGGCGCTGGGAGACGACCTTGACGGGCACACCGGCCCGCAGCAGGACGGTGGCCGCGGTGTGGCAGGCATCGTGGAGGCGAATGGGTGGTAGACCCGCTCGCTCGACCGCTTCGCGCCAGCAGCGAGTGAGCGTCTCCGGGTGCGGGGGAACGCCGTGCTCGTCGACGAAGACCAGGCCCGAGTCGGCCCAGGAAGCGCCGGCGGCGAGACGCTCCTGCGCTTGCCGTCGCTTCCAGAACGCCAACGCGGCCACGGTGTCCCGGTCTAGCGCGACGATGCGAGCACCGGCCTTGGTCTTCGGCTCCCCCGTCACGACTGCGTCGGCCACGACGCGGGTGCTCGCCACCACCACGACGCCGACGGCCAGGTCAACGTCCTTCCACCGGAGGCCGCACAGCTCGCCTCGACGAAGCCCCGTGGCGAGCGCCAGGCGCCACAGGGGGAACATGCGATCGTCGACCACCGAGGCCAGGAAGGCGGCCGCCTCGCCCTCGGTCCAGGCTGTCATCTCGCGGTGCGCTCGCCGTGGGAGTCGTGCGTCGGTGGCGGGGCTGAACGGGATGATTCGCAGGCGAACGGCGTCGGCGAGGGCGATCGACAGCACGCCTGCCGTGTTGGCCACGGTCTTGGGCGAGAGCCGGCCAGAGTTGCGGCCGCCCCGCTCGAGGAGCTACCCATAGAAGGCTTCGAGGCCGGCTGCGTCAAGCCGGTAGAGCGGGACGTTGCCGAGCACGGGAAGGATGCGTGTCCGGATGACCTTCTCGTAGCCCACGACCGTTGCCGCCCGAAGGTCGGCGCGCCTCGCCGGCAGCCATCGATCGAGCAGGTAGGTCGCAAGGGTCATACGGGAGGGCCGGACGTACGAGCCGCGCTGTACCTCGTAGAGCACCGCGGCGAGCTCCGCCTGCGCTTCCTTCTTCGTGGCGAAGCCCCGACGGCGAACCTGGCGCCGTTTGCCGTTCGCGCCAGGCACGTCGACTACGAAGGTCCACGTCCCGTTCGACGCTCGGCTGATTGAGCCGGCCGTGCTCATCGGATGCCCCTTCCGTTGCCGCGCTCTGCTGGCGTCCAGTCTGCCAGGGTGCTCAACCCGGCCGATGCGGCCAGCCTGCGACGCGCCTGGCGCGGGAGCTTCGTCGGCGACCTCGCCATCACAGGTCCAAGTCCAGGCCGATGCCGATCTCGATGCCCCAGTCGACGGCGGCGACTTTGGCTTCGCTGCGGCTGATGGCGTCGGTGAACGCGTCGACGAGGTCGCCGACGATCTGGGCGCCGTGGTGGTTGGGGTCGAGGTCGGGTTGGGCGAGGTAGAGCTGGTTGCGGTCGCGGCCGCGGGTGAGGCTCGTGTAGGCGGTCTCGATGGTGAAGGTGTCGTCGCCGAGCACCAGCAGCTGGTCGCAGGTGGTGCCCTGGGCCTTGTGGACCGTGGTGGCGTAGCCGTGGGTGAGGTGGCCGTCCTCGACGTACGACAGCGGGATGCGCAGGTGGCGGCCGTCGGCCATCTCGAGGGCGAGGGTGTGGCGGGTGGCGCCGAGCGCGGTGGCGCGGTCGCCGTTGAGGATGCCGAGCCGGTAGTCGTTGTGATGGGCGAGCACCTCGTCGCCGAGGGCGAAGCCGAGACCTCGGACCTCGACGATGTCGTCGCCCAGGCGGCCGACGTCGCGCAGCGCTTGACGAGCGCGATGGTTGAGGTCGGCCACGGTGACCCGTCGGGCCGCGATCATGAGCGTGTCGGCGCCGACACGACGGTGGTCGAGCCAGTCGCGCACGATCACATCGCGGAGCGCGTCACCGGTCGGGGCGGTGGTGATCCGGCCGTGTCGCTGCATCGACGACACGGCGTCGGTGGTGGCCCGCTCGCGTAGCTGGCGGGCGATGGTCTGCTCGCCGCTGTCACGCTGGCGGCGGTTCTCGGTGAGGACGCTCGGGACGACCCGGTGGGCGAGGCTGGCGAACAGGCCGCCGGCGTCGATCTCGGCGAGCTGGGCTGGGTCGCCCACGAGCACGAGCTTCGCGCCCGCGCGGTGGGTCTCTTCGGCGAGGGCGGCGAGCCGGCGGGTGCCGAGCATGCCGGCTTCGTCGACCACGACGACGGTGCGCTCGTCGAGCCGGGCTTGGCCTCGCCGGATCTGCGACAGGAGCCGGTCGGCGGTGGTCGACGGGATGTGCGCACCGTCGGCCAGTTCGCTCGCCGCCTTGGCGGCCAGCGCGGCACCGATCACGCGGTAGCCGCCGTCTTCCCAGAGCTGGCGGGCGACGTCGAGCATGGTCGTCTTCCCGCTGCCGGCCGGGCCGATGACCACCGAGATGGCGCCGCCGTCCCGGCTAAGCCGCAGCGCCGCCATCCATTGGTCGGTGCCGAGCTGGCGGTGCTGCCCGAGGTGTTGCTGGACGACGTCGACGTCGATGACCCCGCACCACCGTCCCCCGGGTGCGACCGCGCGCTCGATCGTGTCCTGCTCGAGCTCGAGGATCTCGGCCGTCGTCCAACGCCCCGGACGTACGGGGATGGCGAACCGGCCGGCGAGGAAGACGTCGGTGCGCTGTTCGAGCTCGTCGAGCGTGGTGCCCTGCCACGCGGCGGCCGCCAGCTCACGGATCACGTCCTTGCGTTCGAACGTGGCGTTGGCGTCGGTGACGCGCCGGGCCAGCAGCTCGCCATCGAGCGAAACGTCGACCGCGGGTTCGTGGCGGCGGGGCACCTGATCGACGGTGAACGCGAAGGCGGCCGCCTGCTCGGCCCAACGGGTGCGCAGCTCGTCCTCGGTGACGTGACCGCTCTTGGCCTTACGGGTGTCGAGGGCAGCCACCTGGGCGCCCTTGGCGGTGTGAGACTCGCGGTCGGCCATGGTGCCGACGATCTGCTGCCGGCGGGTCGACATGGCGATCCGCAGGTCGTCGGGCACGCCGACCACGTCGGCGTAGCCCTTGGTGACCTCACCGAACACGAGGCCGAGGCGCTGGCCCAGTTCGCGGCGGAGGCGGGTCTGGTAGACGAACCCGGCCGTTCGGGCGTGCCCGAAGATGCTGCGACCGTCGAGGGCGGTCCAGCGGCCGTCGTCGCCCTCGCTCATGTTGGCCACGAGCACGTGCGTGTGGAGGTCCGGGTCGCCGGCCCGGCTGGTGCGGTGGCGGAACGCGGCACCGACGAAACCGCCGCCCTCGACGCGGTCGCTACCGCCATGGCCCCGCCGCAGGTGGCAGGCAGCGCCTTCCAGGTAGGTGAGTGCCTCGTCGACGGCGCGCTCGTGGGCCTCGACGACCTGAGCGGCGATGGCCGGGTCACCGAGACCCCAGATGAGGGACACGGACTTCGGTGCCGACAGCGTGAGGTCGTAACCGGGCCGGCTCGCCGGTGTGGCCCGGAGCTTGTAGACGCCGGTCGGGTCGAGGCCCGCGAGCACGGCGTCGAGCGGCTCGGCCGTGACCGTGCCCGTGAGCCCGAGACGGGCGGCGAGCCGCCCCGTCCAGCGCCCGGGCGCCTCGCCGGCCGACAGGTAGTAGTCCTCCGTACCGGCGACGACCTCCTCGAGGTAGTACGCCTCCTGGCCGGCACTCAGCCGGCCCACGCTCATCATGGTGTGAGCCCCCTTCGCTCGGTCCACACCACGCACTGCACCGTGGTGCAAGTGTGTGGGTTATGCGGGATCCCGGATAATTCACATCATCTGGGATGCGCGCTTATCCGGGGTGGGGCGGTCGCGCCCCTCTTGGCGCAGGCGAGTCCGCGTTCCGGTCCCGGATAATCAAGGCGGCGCAGTGGGTCAAGGCTTCGCGGTTGGCGACCCGCGCATGTCGGGCGCTCCCAAGATGGCCCTGCTCAGCACCGTGCCGCTCACGAGCGACTGGTCGACGACGCTGGACTCGACACCGGCGCCGCCTTCCTAGGGGCTTCCGATTATCCGGGACCCGTCTTCGCCGATCTACGCGCTGACCAGGAGCACAGCCACGGCTTCCCGGATAACCCCGAATCCCGGATGCTGTGGACCCCTCCGGTGCCTGCTGGCGCGTGGCCGCGCCTCGCCAACGGGTGTGTGGTGTGAAGCGTGTCGAGTGTGTGGTTCAGCTCACCGTCGGATCGCCGTCGGCACCGTCGGCGAGCCAGACGTAGAGCTCGCTGAGGAGGATCCGGTAGCTGCCACCGACCTTGGAAGCCGGGAAGCGGTTCTCGGCGCGATTGCCGATGAGCGTGTACACGGTGGTGCGACACACGCGCAGGAGCTCGGCAACCTCCTCGACCGTGAGGAACACCGGGCGCTCGACGGGCCGCGCCGGCTCGGCGATCTCACGCCGGCGAGGGTCTTGCTCGGGCGGCATCGGCCCGAAATCGATCGGTAGCCGATCGGCGCGACGAGCCGATGGTGATCGCTTCGAGACGGTGGGGCGACGGCTGGGCTTGTTGGGCACGAGGGCCTCCGCTTGGGTGTCATTCGCCGGGCTCAAACGAGCCGATGGCGGTTCGGGCGGGGACCCAAAACGCGGCCCCTATTCCCAACGGGAGTGGCAGAAGGCCGTTTAGCCCTGATCGTTCACGAGTTTGATGGGGGTTGAGGGCGCGTATCCGCGTTGCGGCCCTCCTGGCCTGGTTTTCTTGGTGTTGCGACACATCCAGA
>JAYVMH010000260.1:0-6209 GCA_043759015.1 Actinomycetota bacterium | reverse complement strand
ACGTCGGCGAGCGACAGGTACGGCGCGGCGCACAGGCGATCCTTGTACGCGAAGCCCCAGTCCTCGGCGAGCCAACGGTTGAACGCGGTGAACGTCTGGCAGACCGCCCACGGATCCTCCTTCAACAGCTCCTCGTACAGCATTCCGAGCGTGGGGAACATCCACACCTTCGACAGCCCCTGGCCGTCCATCGCGGCGAGTCGTGCGTCGTGGTCGCGGTACTCGGGACGGATGGGCTCGCGCGCGGTCAGGAACTCCAGCGGGTGCTTGCCGTCGGGGTTGCCACGGAAGTAGTCGTGCATCGAGCCCGCCGGGGAGATCGGGTCGAACGTCGGATTGGTGACGGCGCGACTGACCATCCCACCGACCACGTGGTAGCTGCGACCGTCGATCTGGCACCACTGGACGCAGCGGGACCCCAGCTTCGGGTCGAGGTGTCGAGTGAACGCGTCGAGCGCTTCGTAGTAGTGGTTGTCGCAGTCGAATGGCCGATACCCGAGATCTTCCATGGCGTCATGGTACGCCCGAGCAGCAAATTGTTCCGTCACCGAGGTCGCCGTGCACCGGCGTTAGTGTCGGCAACCGTGATCGATGTCGGCGACCGGGGCAACGTGCGGTTGTGCACCATCAACCGGCCCGAGCGCCGCAACGCGTTCGATCAGGAGCACTATCACGCGCTCGCCGGCGCCCTCGCCGAGGCGGCGCAGTCGCCCGACATCCACGTGGTCGTCATCACGGGCACCGCCACATCGTTCAGCGCCGGTCAGGACCTGAAGGAGATGGCCGCGCTTGCCGCCGGCGCGTCGACGGGGAACAACGACGGGTTCCCGGCGTTGCTGCACGAGCTGGAGACCTTCCCGAAACCGTTGCTCGCCGCGGTGAACGGCGACGCGGTGGGCATCGGGATGACCATGCTGCTGCATTGCGACATCGCCATCGTCGCCGGCGAAGCGCGGCTGAGGGTGCCCTTCAGCGAGCTCGGTGTGCCTCCTGAGGCGGGTTCGAGCGCGCTGCTCGCCGACAGGGTCGGGTGGCAGCAGGCCGCGGAGCTGCTCTACACGTCGCGCTGGATCAGCGGCACCGAGGCCGTGGCGATGAACCTCGCCCTGCGCGCCCTCCCCGCCGAACGCGTGCTGGACGAGACGCTGTCGCTCGCGGCCGCGATCGCCGAACGGTCGCCGTGGTCGGTGCAGACCGCCAAGCGACTCCTGCTCGAAGCTCGCGGCGACCGGTCGCGAGCGGCGCGGCGCCGCGAGGACGCCGCGTTCGCCGAGCTGTTCGGGCGGGCCTCCGGTGGTTGAGACACAACCGTTCGCAGGTCGGATCGGTCGCACGATGGCGGGTTCCGAGCCGCGGTGGAAGGCACGCCCGAGCGCACAGCCAGGCGCACCGAACATCATCTTCGTCCTCGCCGACGATGTCGGGTTCGCCGACATCGGTTGCTACGGCGCCGAGATCCGCACACCCCACCTCGACCGCATGGCGCAGGATGGGGTTCGCTTCTCCAACTTCCACGTCAACCCGATGTGCTCACCAACCCGCGCCAGTCTCCTCACCGGGAAGAACTGCCATGCGGCCGGGATGGGTCACATCGCCCAGGACGACCCCGGGTTCCCCGGCTACCGGGCCGAGCTCGGCTCCGACGTCGCCACTGCCGCCGAGATCCTCCGCGATCACGGCTACGCGACGATGATGGTCGGCAAGTGGCACCTGTGCCGCGACTCGGCCATGTCGGCGGGCGGGCCGTACGACGCGTGGCCGCTGCAACGAGGCTTCGACCGCTTCTACGGCATCCTCGAGGCGTTCACGAACCTGCACCAGCCACACCGATTGGTCGAGGACAACCACGTCGTCGTCCACGACCGGTACCCCGATGGCTACTTCCTCACCGACGACCTCACCGACCGGGCGATCGCGATGATCCGCGAACGCGAGGCCAGTCGGCCGGGCCAGCCGTTCTTCCTGTACGTCGCCCACCCCGCCGCGCACGCGCCGTTGCTGGCGAAGGCCGAGGACATCGAGCGATATCGCGACACGTACGCGGTCGGTTGGGACGAGATCCGCCGCGCCCGTCACGTCCGCCAGATCGAGCTCGGCATCATCCCGCAGGGCACGGTGCTCGCGCCGCGCGAATCCGGTGACGCCGACGCCGTGAAAGCGTGGGACGACCTGACGGACACCGAGCGACTCGTGTACGCGCGCTACATGGCTGTGTACGCCGCGATGGTCGACGAGATCGACCAGAGCATGGGTCGGTTGCGCGCCGCGCTCGAAGCATCCGGCCAGTGGGACAACACGATCGTCGTGTACCTGTCGGACAACGGCGCCAGCCGCGAGGGCGAGGCGACCGGCACCACCAACTACTTCGCCCATCTCGCCGGCGCGCCCGACACCATCGAACGAGACGCCCAGCGTCTGGAGCTGATCGGCTCACCGCAGACGATGAGCCACTACCCCCGCGGGTGGGCCATGGCGGGCAACACACCGTTCCGCCTGTTCAAGCGACACACCCACATGGGTGGCGTGCAGGTGCCCTGCATCGTCAGCTGGCCGGCGGGCCTCGGCGACCAGGTCGGTGGCATCCGCACGCAGTACGGGCACTGCATCGACCTCTTACCGACCGTTCTGGACATGGCGGGCATCGCGGCACCCACCGAGTACCGCGGCAACCGGCTGCTGGCGATGGACGGCGTCTCGCTGATGCCGGTGCTTCGCGAGCCACGTCATCCCGAGGTCCATGGCGAGCAGTACTTCGAGAACGAGGGCCACCGCGGCTTCTATCGCGACGGGTGGGAGGTCGTGTCGAACCGGGTGCCGCGCACGGCGTTCGGCGATCATGAGTGGGAGCTGTACGACCTGCGCACCGACCCCACCGAGACACGCAACCTCGCCGCCGATCAGCCGCACCGGGTTGCGGCGCTGTCGCAGGGCTGGCACGACGCGGCGGTCGCCAACAACGTCTATCCACTCGACGAAGGCTCGGGGTGGAGGTGGCTCGTGCGCCCCATCGACGACGACGTGTTCCACGAGCCCGTCACCATCTGGCCCGGCACGCCGACGCTGGAACGCATCCGCAGCGGTGCGCTCACCTGGCAGCGCCACTTCACCGCCACGATCGTGCTCGACGCGGCGATCGGCGACGAGGGTGTGCTCCTCGCCCACGGCGACCAGGGTGGCGGGTACTCGGTGGAGGTCCGCGACGGCCGTCTCCTGTTCGTGCACAACGACGGCCACGGCACCACGACGCGATCGGATGCGGGGCCGGCACCCATCGGCGGCTGCACCGTCGGCGTCGTGGTCGCCGCGCCCGGAGGCGGTTGCTGGGACGTCTCGATCCGGGTGGACGGCGAGACGGTGTTGGATGGTGTGCGTTGCCCGATGCTGTGGCCGATGGCACCGTTCAGCGGCATCGATGTCGGCATCGATCGTGGGTCACCCGTCGACTGGCAGCGCTACGAGACGATCGGTCCGTTCCCGTATTCGGGACGGCTCCATTCGGTGCGCTTCGAGCCGGGCGACATGGCGCCCGACGCCCCTGGCCGCTTCGTCGACTTCCTCAAGGACTGGGGCGCCAAGTTCGAGTGACCCGCGCGCCACGCGTTCAGAGGCGTTCGATGATCGTCACGTTCGCCTGACCGCCGCCTTCGCACATCGTCTGCAAGCCGTACCGGCCGCCGGTGCGCTCGAGCTCGTGCAGCAGCGTGGTCATCAACCGGCCTCCGGTGGCGCCGAGCGGGTGGCCGAGGGCGATGGCGCCTCCGTTGACGTTGACCTTGGCGTGGTCGGCGCCGATCTCGCGCATCCAGGCCATCACCACCGGCGCGAACGCTTCGTTGATCTCGACGAGGTCGATGTCGTCGATCGTCATCCCGGCCTTCTTCAGCGCCCGCCGAGTCGCCGCGATCGGGGCCGACAGCATCATGATCGGGTCATCGGCCAGCACGCTGATGTGGTGGATGCGCGCCCGGGGCGTGAGGCCGTGGTCCTTCACCGCCTGCTCGCCGGCGATCAGCAGCGCCGCGGATCCGTCGGAGATCTGACTGGCCAGCGCCGCCGTGAGGCGACCGCCCGGGGTGAGCGTGTTCAGCGACCGGATCTTCTCCAGGTTCGGCTCGCGCGGGCCTTCGTCGAAGCTCAGGGCGTTGAGCGGCGCGATCTCGGCATCGAACCGGCCTTCGGCGCGTGCCCGCAGTGCGCGGATGTGCGACTCGACGGCGAAGTCTTCCATCTCCTCGCGGGAGAGGTCCCACTTGTCGGCCATCATCTGCGCGCCGACGAACTGGCTGACCTCGCCGTTGCCGTAACGTGTCGTCCACCCCGGTGAACCGGTGAACGGGTCGTTGAACCCGAGCGCCTGCCCGGCGATCATCGCCGACGAGATCGGCACCATGCTCATGTTCTGCACGCCGCCGGCGACGACCAGATCCATGGTACCGCTCATCACGGCCTGCGCAGCGAAGTGCACCGACTGCTGCGCCGAACCGCACTGGCGGTCGATGGTGGTGCCTGGCACGTGCTCGGGAAGGCCCGCTGTCAGCCAGCACGTACGGGCGATGCACCCGGCCTGCGGTCCCACGGAATCCACGTTGCCGAAGATCACGTCGTCCACCGCGTTCGGGTCCACCTTCGTGCGATCCATCAGCGCCTTGATCGCATGCGCCCCGAGGTCGGCCGGATGGACGGTGGAGAGTCCACCGCCGCGGCGGCCCACCGGAGTGCGCACCGCGTCGATGATGAATGCTTCAGCCATGCGGCGAGGCTAGTGGTCCGTCTCAAGATTGATGAGGTCGACCGCCCGTGTACGGGAAACGCGTTCGACCGAATCATCGAACACTGATCCGGGAATCCCTGTCGCTCTGCTTCGGGAGACGTACTCGCCATTTTGGCCACGCCGGCTAGTCAGCGGGCGACGATGACCGACGATCCGTGCCCGAACAGTCCCTGGTTGGCCGTGATGCCCACCCTGGCGCCCTCGACCTGGCGGGCACCCGCCTGACCGCGCAGCTGCCACGTCAGTTCGCAGACCTGGGCGATGGCCTGCGCTGGGATGGCTTCGCCGAAGCACGCAAGGCCACCCGACGGGTTGACGGGAATGCGACCACCGAGCGCCGTCGCCCCGGACCGCAGCAACGCCTCGGCCTCTCCGGGCGCGCAGAGCCCGATGTGCTCGTACCAGTCGAGCTCCAGCGCGGTCGACAGGTCGTACACCTCGGCGAGATCGAGATCCTCGGGGCCCAGCCCGGCCTGCTCGTAGGCCTCGAGGGCGATCGAGTCCTTGAACCCGTGCTCGGGCGCCTGCACGACCGCGGTCGAGTCGGTGGCGATGTCGGGAAGCTCGAGCAGGCTCTGCGGGTACCGGGGTGTGACGGTGCTGACGGCCCGGATCCGCGGCACGCCGGCGAGCGAACCGAGGTGCCGTTCGGCGTAGTCGCAGCTCGCCACGATCAACGCCGCAGCGCCGTCGGAGGTGGCGCAGATGTCCAGCAGCCGCAGGGGGTCGCTGACGATCGGGCTGTTCAGCACGTCGGCCACGCTCGACTCCTTGCGGAACCGCGCGTTCGGGTTCTCCAGCCCGTGGCGTGAGTTCTTCACCTTGACCTGGGCGAAGTCCTCCGCGGTCGCGCCGTAGAGGTCCATGCGGCGGCGGGCGAACAGCGCGAAGTACACCGGGTTCGTCGCGCCGAGGAGGTGAAAGCGCAGCCAGTCGGGATCGTTCCTCCGATCGCCACCACCGACGGGGGCGAAGAAGCCCTTCGGTGTGGTGTCGGCGCCGACGACCATCGCAACGTCACAGAACCCGGCCATGATCTGTGCACGCGCACTCTGCAGCGCCTGGTTGCCGCTCGCGCACGCGGCGTAGCTCGACGACACGGGCACACCGATCCAGCCGAGCTTCTGGGCGAACGTCGACCCGGCGATGAAGCCGGGGTACCCGTTGCGGATGGTGTCGGCGCCGGCAACGAACTGGATGTCGGTCCACCGCAGGCCGGCGTCGTCGAGCGCGGCCTTCGCCGCAACCATGCCGTACTCGGTGAAGTCGCGACCCCACTTGCCCCACGGGTGCATGCCCACACCGAGCACCACCAACGACTCGTCGTGCGCCATCACTGGTTCCCAGTCTTCGGCCCTGTTGCGACGTCGGGCGCCCAGGTGTACACGAGGTACTCGTGCTCGTCGTCGGTGTGCAGCACGCCGAGGTCGAGCTTCAT
>JAYVMH010000259.1:0-6226 GCA_043759015.1 Actinomycetota bacterium | reverse complement strand
CCCGACGACTGGAACAAGCCCTCACTTTGCGACGCCTGGACCATCAAGCACGTGGCCGCGCACATGCTTGTGATCCCGACGATGTCGAAGGGTCAGGTGTTCCGAGCGTTCGCCGGCTCGCGATTCAACCTCGACAGGATGAACTCGACCCTGGTGGGACGACTGACCTCCTCCATGTCCGGCGTGCAGATCGCGACCGCGATGCGGGAGTCGGCGGGATCGAAGAGCATTCCACCCGGCCTCAAGTTGAAGGGCGCGTTCAACGAACTGGTGGTGCACTCGGCCGACATCTCCGAGGCGCTCGACGGGTCGTTCGCGCTCCCTACCGAGGACTACATCGCCTGCCTCGACTACCTCAAGGACGTCCAGCCGGTGTTCGGTGCCAAGCAGCGAGTCGCGGGCCTCACACTCCAGGCCACCGACACCAGCTGGTCGACGGGGTCTGGCCCCGTCGTCTCCGGGCCCAGCAAGCAGCTGCTGCTGGCGATTGCCGGCCGCCGCGCCGCCCTCGACCACCTCGGCGGTGAAGGCCTGGCGACGCTCCGTTCTCGCTGTGCCTGACGCCTGTCCGGCCTCGAGGCGGCGGCACTCCTCCACCACCACGTCCTCCACCACCCGTACCCCCATAACGACACCCAGGCCGAACCACGCAGCACCTCCCACATCAGGGAGCCGTTGCACTCACCACCTGAGCCCAAGGTGGTCAGCGGTGTGACACAGAAGGGAAGTGGGCGAGCGTCGTAGAGTCGCGGTCGTGTCGAACGAAGTGCAACGTGTCCACCAGATCGCGCAACACGCCGACGATCTCGACCGGGCGACGGCCTTCTATCGCGACGTCCTCGGGTTGCGATTCATCGCAACCTTCGTTCCACCGGGCCTCGTGTTCTTCGAGCTGGGTTCCAGCCGGCTGCTCATCGAAGCCGGTGCGCCGTCGGCGCTGCTCTACCTCGAGGTGGCCGACATCGACGCCACGCGCGCTCGTCTCGTCGATGCGGGCGTGTCGTTCGAGGACGAGCCGCACATGATCTTCCGCGATTCGCACGGCACGTTCGGCATCGTCGACGCGGAGGAGTGGATGACGTTCTTCCGCGACTCGGAAGCGAACCTCGTCGGCCTTGTCGAGCGGCGGGTCCGCATCCCCTGATGCTCAGTTCACTGCACAGGCGTCTTCCAGGTGTTGAGGTAGGTGACCTCGGTCGCGGGTCGTCGCGGCGCAGGGGTGAACGTGTCGCCGGTGTAGTAGCCGACCGCGAGCAGGCACACCTGCGTCACTGTCGCGGGAATGCCGAGCAGCTCCCCGATCTCGGCCTCGTGCTCCAGGTGGAACGTGGTCCATGCCGAGCCGATGCCGCGGGCCCGGGCCGCGAGTTGGAAGCTCCACACCCCGGGTAGGACCGAGCCGTAGTACGCGGCCGCTTGACCCTGCGACTGATCCACGGGTGGACGGTCGAGACGCATCGCGAGAACGAGCGCCGGCACGTCGGCGAGGTGGTCGACGAGGAAGCCCGCGGAGTCGATGACCCGCTGGCTACGACCATCAAGCCTGAGCACGGCGTTGGCGGCGAGGTACGGCCGACCGACGTCGGCGAATCGGGTTGCGATGGCCGCCTTCAGGGCGGGGTCGTCGATGATCATCCACCGGTTTCGTTCGAGGTTGCCGCCCATCGGCGCGTGGCCGGCGATGTCGATGCACTCGAGCAGCACGTCCGTAGGCACGGAACGGCTGAGATCGAGGCGCTGGCGCACCTGTTTCGTGGTGGTCAGCAGGCGGTCCGCTTCGTCGAGGTCGAATCCGGTGGTGGGGTGCAGCGACATGGTGGTCCTCTCGTCGGCGGCGGCGGCGGCCGGACTCCATTGTGGCCGAGGGGCCTGGCGCGGCGTGCCGCAGGGGGTCGGCGAAGGAATCGCCTTCGCTGTATCAGACCGTGCCGCTCGTGCGTCGATACTGGTGTGAACCCGGGAAGGACGCAGGCCGCAGTGCAGATCGGATCCGACTTCAGCACGTTCTACTCCAACGAGCTCTCGGGTCAGGTCCGCCGGGCCTTCCTCCTGCTCGGCGACAACGAGGCGGCAAACGACGTCGTGCATGACGCGATGGTGAGCCTGTTCCGGCGGTGGGACGAGGTCGAGCAACCAGCGGCGTACCTGAATCGGGCAGTGCTCAACGGCTGCCGCGATGCCGGCAGGCGCCGGTCGACGTCGGTGCGACTGCTGCACCGGATGCGCCCGGTCGACGGCGCCGCCGAGCACGAGATGCTGGCCGACGTGCTCGCCGATCTGCCGTTCAACCAACGGGCGGCGATCGTGCTCCGCTTCTTCGCCGGGTACACGACGAACGACATCGCCGAGGCGCTGGGCTGTGCGCCCGGCTCCGTCGGCCCATGGATCGACCGCGGTCTTGCCGCGATGAGGAAGGTGCTGTGATGAACGGGATCGAACAGCGACTGACGTCGCTCCTCCGCGAGCGGGCGGAACTGGCTCGGCCGGTCGAGCAGCTCGAGTCAGTGACGAGCGGGTCGCCGCGCGTCGTGCAACCGCGGGCGGATGTCCGGTCACCGTGGCGATGGGTGGCGGTTGCCGCTGCTGCGGCGCTGATCGTGGTCGGGCTCGTCGCGCTCGGCCGCCGTACCGACAGCCCTGCGCAATCGGGTGGTGGCAGTGGTGCTGCCTTCTCGTTCGTGACGCCGTATGTGTCGCTCACCGCCGACGACTTCTTCATCGACGTCGGCGGTCGGCGGTTCACCAGCGTCGGCGCCAAGGTCGAACTGAACAGCGACCCCGGTGACGCCACCTACGAAACGCTCGAGCTCGAGTGGACAGAGCATTCGCTGCCGATGCGGATGAACATCTACTTCCACGCTGACGGAACGCAATGGTGGTCCGACGAGGTGCGCACCTACAACGGCCTCGCTGATGTGGCCGGCGATTGGGTGACGTTCAAAGGTGACTTCTTCCGCAGCAGCCTCGGCGCAGCCGCGACCGGCACGTTCGATCAGACCGCCACTGAGAACGGCGTCACGAGCCACCTCCACATCGCAGGGTTGACGTTGCGCACGTTCCTCTCTGCCCCGCCCGATCACGGCTGTGCGTCGACCGATACAGCACCGTCGTCCAGTACAGAAGTATCGTCCAGCACCGGCGCGCCCAGTCCCTCCTCCGTTCCCTGCCTCACCCCGAGCACGCTTGCGCGGGAATACGTGCCGTCGCCCGGCAACCAGATGCTCTCCACCTCGACCGTGCCCACCACGCAAGCGCTGGTTGCGGGCGGGGTGAGCAGCCTCGGCCTGTTCCCGCTCGCGGACGGCGTGTCCGCGGAGGTCGGGTTGTCTGGTGCGCAGGACATCTGCCTGCTGCAGCGGTCCGTGTTGATCTCGTGCGTGCCGTTGGAGCGCACGCCTTCACCGGCCCAGATCGTGCCGATGGGCTACGACGCGCTAGGTCGCCAGGTGATCTGGGGTGTGATCCAACAGGGCTTCAGCGCCGTGCTGGTCGCCGCCGACGGCACGGAGACGCTCGCTGCCAGGTCACGGCGGAACGCCAACGGCCTCTACGGGTTCGGGGTCCTCCGACTCGACATCGCGACCAAGGCCAAGATCGTCATCCGCGACGCGAACGGCAATGCCGTGCAGACCACCGACCTCACGCCCTGACCGCTGACCACGCGCCGTCGAGGGCCGTCGCTGACGTCGGCACCGTAGTGTTGACGGCGTGACCCAGCGGAACGGGTGGTTGTGGTGTGCGGTTGCAGCGCTGCTGTTCGGCGCGGCGACACCGACCACGAAGCTGCTCATCGACGATGTCCATCCGGTCACTTTGGCCGGCCTGCTCTACTTCGGGGCCGCGTTGGCGGTCGCACCTTTTGCCCGGCGAGATCAACGGTCGAAGGTCGCGGCGCGCCAGCGCGTCAGGCTGTCGGTTGCGGTGGTGCTGGGCGGCGGGGTTGCACCGGTCTTGCTGATGTTGGCACTGGCCCGAACACCTGCGGGAACGTTGTCGATGTTGTTGAACCTCGAGCTGGTGGCAACGGCCGTGATCGCCCGCGTGTTGCTACGTGAACACATCGGCGCGAGAGCGAGCGCGGGAATCACGATGGTCGTCGTCGGCGGCGTCGTGCTCGCCGGAGCGCACGGCGCGAGCCTTGCCCTTGGAGCACTCCTGGTGGCCGGCGCCTGCGTCTGCTGGGGCGCGGACAACGCCATCACGGCCAGCCTCGACAGCTACGGCCCGGCGCAGATCACGCTGGTCAAGGGAATGGTCGCAGGCTCTGTGAACGCGCTCATCGGGATCTCGATCGACGGACTGCCACCGTGGAGACTGGTCGTTGTTGCCCTGCTGATCGGAGCACTCGGATACGGGGTGTCGATCACGATGTGGATCACCGGGGCACGCCTGGTGGGCGCCGCACGAGGACAGGTGATCTTCGCGCTCGCGCCGTTCGTCGGTGCGCTGCTGGCATGGCCGCTGAACGGCGAAGGCATCTCCGGCACGCTGCTCGTTGCATTCGCGATCTCGCTGACCGGCGTGCTGATCGTGGGTACTGCCGGCCACGGTCATGCGCATGTTCACGGCGCCTTCGAGCACGCCCATCCCATCGATCCTCGGGACCCGCACCACTCGCCGAGCGCGATCGAGGTCGTCGGAGGCGAGGCGCACCGCCATCTCGCGCTCGCCCATCAGCACGACCACCTCCCCGACATCCACCACCGCCATGCGCACTGACGGGTCGTAGCCGATCGGACCGCTCATGGCCTGCCCGAGGTGACCTCGCGTGCGCACCACGCGTAGAGGGCGTCGTAGACGTACGAAGCTCGATCCAGCAGCCGGTGGTCGTCCGCTTCCACAGCCAGACCGCCGGATGCAAGGGCCAGCATCATCGGCGCGAACGGATCGGTGTGCACCTCGCTGTCGATGTCGGCGGCGTGAACGATTCGGGCGAGCCGCATCAGAGCTGGATCATCGGCGAGGTGGTACTCGTCGATGAGCACTTCGAACGTGCACTTGTTGCCGCGGTGGTCGAAGGTCGCGCCCGGTGTGTCGAAGCTGTGCGCGCCATGTCGCGCAGCGAACGACACGACCTCAGCGGCTGCCATGTAGACGATCTCGGCGTCGGGGTCGATCGACCGCCGGATCAGCCATGGGCAGGCAATGCGGTCGGTCTTTGGTCGGGATCTCGTCACCCAGATCATGAACGGGCCTCCTCGCTCGGGCCGTTGAGCAGCGGGCCGTTGAGCAGCGGGTCGTTGAGCAGGGGCTCGTTGAGCAGCGGGCCGTTGAGCAGGGGCTCGAAGTCGCCGGCGTGGCGGCGCAGGCAGGCAAGCGCGTCGACCACCACCTTGGCGTTGTCGTCCGCCAGGCCGACCGAGCCGAAGACGTCGGCGTTGAGTGCGGCGGCCGCCTTGCGGACCAGTCGACGACCGACGCGTGTGATCGCGCCCAGCGTGGTGCGCCCGTCGGTGGGGTGTGGAATGCGTTCGACCAGGCCGGCCTCCTCGAGGCGGTCGATGGCGTTGGTGACGCTGGCGGGGTGCACCTGAAGGCGCTGACCGATCCGGCCGAGCGGCAGGCGACCGGAGCGGGAGAAGTCCAACAGCATGAGCACCTCGAACCGGGCGAACGTCAGCCCGAACGGCGTGAGGGCGGCATCCACCCTGGCGAGGAGTATCTGGTGGGCGCGCATGATCGACGTGACCAGCGCCATTCCTGGCGCGGCAGCGTCCCAGCCTGCTGCGCGCCAGTTGCGGCCGGCCTCGGCGATGGGGTCGAAGGACAGCGGCTGACGGGGCGGCATGAGCAGATGATACCGCGATGGGAAAAATACTTGGACGTCGTACTTTTCTGACCCTGACACCTTTTCATTGGTTGGATGTCAAAGTATTCTGAGGGAGGAACCATCAATCGTGGAACTCGCGGCGGATCGTTCACGACTAGGGAAGGAAGGCCTGAGATGATCGAGCCTCGTCTGCACCAACCGACGAACCCGGTGCGCTTCGTGACTGCCGCCAGTCTGTTCGACGGCCACGATGCCTCGATCAACATCATGCGTCGCATCCTGCAGTCGCAGGGTGCGGAGGTCATCCACCTCGGTCACAACCGCAGCGTCGACGACGTGGTCCGCGCCGCGGTGCAGGAGGACGTGCAGGGGATCGCCGTCAGCTCGTACCAGGGCGGGCACATGGAGTACTTCACCTACCTGCTCGATCGGTTGCGCGAGCAGGGCCGCGGCGAC